>NZ_JBSGTS010000009.1:0-166109 GCF_053607525.1 Kribbella sp. NPDC055110 | reverse complement strand
CCTGGGGTTTTTGGTTGGCTCGGGTTTTTGTTTATTGCGCTCGGGGGTTTCGGGAGGGGGGGGGGGGGGCCCCCCCCCCCCCGGCGCGACGAGGGAAGAACGGGAGTAACAGCCCCGTGACCCCCGCGCCGGAGGCGCGGCATTCAGCACAGTCAATGTTTCTCCAGGTATTCGGTGGTCTCGGACTGCAACGCGTTGCGGACGATCGTGAGCAGCTCCGGGAACTCGGACAGGGCGGGGTCCACCCCGACGATCCTGGTCGCCTCGTGCCGGGCCGCGAGGATGATGTCCTCGTCCCGCAGCACGCTGAGCAGTTTGAGGCTGCTGCGTCGCCCGGACTGCGCGACACCGAGTACGTCGCCCTCGCGGCGGGTCTCGAGGTCGATCCGCGACAGCTCGAACCCGTCGGTCGTCGACGCGACCGCCTCCAGCCGCCGGAACGGACTCGCGACGCTCGGCATGTCCGTGACCAGCAGGCACAGCCCGGGAACCTTGCCGCGCCCGACCCGGCCGCGCAGCTGGTGGAGCTGCGAGATGCCGAACCGGTCGGCGTCCATGATCACCATCGTCGAGGCGTTCGGTACGTCGACGCCGACCTCGATGACCGTAGTCGCGATCAGTACGTCGATGTCGCCGGCCGCGAACCGGGACATCACCGCGTCCTTCTCGTCGGCCGGCAGCCGCCCGTGCAGGATCTCGACGCGCAGGTCGTGCAGGATCTCCGCGAGCGCCTCCGACACCTGCATCACCGAGATCGGCGGCCGGGCCTGCCTCTTCCCGCCCTCGTCGGTCTCGAGGAGCTCGCCTTCCTCGTCGGCCGCATTCTTGACGTCGTCCCCGATCCGCGGGCACACGACGTACGCCTGGTGGCCCTTGCCGACCTCCTCGCGGACGCGCGCCCAGGCCCGCTGCAACCAGTCCGGCCGCTCCTTGGCGGGGACCACGGACGACTGGATCGGCGACCGCCCCGCCGGCAGCTGGGTGAGCGTCGAGACCGCGAGGTCGCCGAACACCGTCATCGCCACCGTCCGCGGGATCGGGGTCGCGGTCATCACCAGCACGTGCGGCGTGTTCTCACCGGATTTCGCGCTCAGCGCGGCCCGCTGCTCGACCCCGAACCGGTGCTGCTCGTCGACCACCACGAGCCCGAGATCCGCGAACTGGACCTTGTCCTCGAGCAGCGCGTGCGTCCCGACCACGATCCCGGCGGCGCCGCTGGCCGCGTCGAGCATCGCCGTCCGGCGGGAGGCCGCGTTCAGCGAACCGGTCAGCAGACCGATCTTGGTGGCGTGTTCCGCGCCGCCGAGCATGCCCTGTTCGGCCAGGTCACCGAGCATCTTGGTGAGGGTCTTGTGGTGCTGGACGGCCAGCACCTCGGTCGGCGCGAGCAGAGCCGCCTGGCCGCCGTTGTCGACCACGGACAGCATCGCCCGCAGCGCGACCACGGTCTTGCCGGAGCCGACCTCGCCTTGCAGCAGCCGGTGCATCGGGTGCGCTCGGGCGAGGTCGGCGAAGATCTCCTCCCCCACCTCGGCCTGGCCCTCGGTCAGCTCGAACGGCAGCCGCTGGTCGAACTCGTCGAGCAGCGCACCGGCCTGCCGAGGCCGCGGTACGGCGCTCTGCGCGTCCATCACCGCGCGGCGCTGGGCGAGGATCGTCTGCATCACCAGCGCTTCCTCGAACCGGAACCGCTGCTGCGCGTCGTGGATGTCCTTCTCGGTGTCCGGCAGGTGCACCTTCTGCAGGGCGTCCCGGAGACCGAGCAGCTGCTCGTTGCGAAGAACATGCTGCGGGACCGGGTCGTCGACGCGGTCGTCGAGACTGTCCAGGACGATCTTGACGGACCTCTCGATCGTTGCGGTGGGCAACTTCGAGGTCGCCGGGTAGATCGGACGGAAGGGCCGGGCCCGGCGTTCGATCTCGGCCTCGGTGAGGTCTTCCTCGTCGAGCACCTCGGTGCCGGGATTCTTCAGCTGCATGGTGGTGCGGAACATCGTCACTTCGCCCCAGAACAGGGCGGCGGTGCCGGGGGTCAGCTTCGTCAGCAGCCAGGGCTGGTTGAAGAACGCCAGCTCGATGTCGTTGCGGCCGTCGGTGACCACGACCTTGGTGATCGTCCGTTGCTTGCGGAACCTCTGGACCTGGTCGGGCTTGATCTCGATCTTGCTGTCCAGCGCGCGCGCCGTGACCCTCTTGACCCGCCCGTTGACGGTCGCCTGGTCGCCCACCTCCAGCTCGTCGAACGGGGTCAGCTCACCCTTCTTCAGGTACCGCCGCGGGTAGTGCCGCAGCAGCTCGCCGACGGTCTCGATCTCGAGCACGTCCGCGAAGGTCTTGGCCGTCTTCGCCCCGAGGAAGTCCCGGAGCTTGCGGTCCATGTCCGTTTTCATTCCACCCCGATCAGCAACGGGTACCTGTCCTGTCCTCCGTCGTACACCACGACATCGACATCTTTGCGTTGCCGGCGTACGTGCCGCTCCACGGCCTCGGCCAGGGCGGGGTCGGCGTCGCGGCCGGTGACGATCGTGAGCAACTCGCCACCGCCGCCGAGCAACCGGTCGACGACCTCCAGCGCGGCCTCCTCGAGGTCGCCGGTGATGAGCGCGAAGTCGCCGTCGACGACTCCGAGCGCGTCGCCGATCCGGCACCGGCCGGCCATCGTCCAGGCGTCCTTGACCGCGATCGTGACGGCGCCGTGCCGGGTCTGCCCGGCGGCGGCCGAGAGGTGTACGACGTCGTCGTCGAAGCTGCGGTCCGGGTCGTGGACGGCGATCGCGGCGAGGCCCTGGACCTGGGCGCGGGTGGGGATCACGGCGACCCGGATCCCGTCCTGGCGCGCAGCGGTCGCGGCGGCCTCGGCGACCGCGATCGAGTCCTGGTCGTTGGGCAGGATCACGATCTCGGGCGCCTGCGACTGCTCGATCGCCTGCAGCAGCTCGCCGGTCGAGCAACGGCGCCCGGGGCCGCCGCGGATGATCCGGGCGCCGGCCTCGGTGAACAGGTCGGCCAGTCCGTCACCGGCCACGACCGCGATCACCGCACGGCCGGGAGCCGGTTCGTGGTGGTGCGCCTGGTCGTCGAAGTGGGTGACCCGGATCCGGTGCGGGCGGCCGATGTCGATGCCCTGCTCGATCGCGGCGCCGACGTCGTCGGTGTGCACGTGGACGTTCCAGAGCCCGTCGCCGCCGACCACGACGACGGAGTCGCCGAGCGCGGCCAGGGTCTGGCGGAAGTCGCCGATCTTGTCGTCGGTCGCGTCGAGCAGGTACATCACCTCGTACGCGGGCCCGTCCTGGCTTTCGGCGCCCTCGCCCTGCGGCTCGACTCTGGCCGGTACGTCGACCCGCACGTGCTGCCCGGTGAGCACCGATTCCATCGCACCGAGGATCACGACGAGACCCGCTCCCCCCGCGTCGACGACGCCCGCGCGCCGCAGTACGTCGAGCTGGTCGGTCGTCCTGGTGAGGGCCTGGCGGGCGGAGGCGACCGCGGCGAGGCAGACGTCGGCGAGGGTCTTGCCGTCGTTCGCGGCGGTCATCGCGCCGGTGGCGGCGGCGCGGGCGACAGTGAGCATGGTGCCTTCGACGGGCTGCGCGACGGCCCCGTACGCGGCGTCTGCGGCGTACTTGAGCGCGTCCGCGAAGGCGGAGGCCTCGCTCATCCGTGGGTCCGCCAGGACGCCGTCTGTCTGGTGGTGCGGGAGGTTCTCGTCGAGGCGGAGGCCACAGGCGCGGATCAGCTGGGACGTGATCACGCCGGAGTTGCCGCGGGCGCCCAGCAGCGCGCCGCGGCCGAAGGCCTGGATCGCCTCGGTGAAGGTCAGTTCGCCCTTGGGCAGCGCGTCGCAGGCGGCTTCCCAGGTCAGGTAGAGGTTCGTGCCGGTGTCGCCGTCCGGCACCGGGTACACGTTCAGCTCGTCGATCTCGGTCCGGGCCTGGGCCAGGTCGGCCAGCGCTGTCCGGGCCCAGGCCCGCAGCACGTCAACGGTCAATTCCTCCACGCCCGGAAGGCTACTCGGCAACACCTCGACAAACCGCCATCCCATCGCCTCCTCCCAGCGCCCGGAACCCTCCCCAAACCGGTTTGGGACGTACCCCGTCACCAACTGGGGAGTCCCACCTACCCGAATCGGGCAGTAGAGCTCCCCAAACCGGTTTGGGACGTACCCCGTCACCGACTGGGGAATGCCACCTACCCGAATCGGGCAGTAGAGCTCCCCACACCAGCTTCGAGGGGGGTGGATAGGGTCGGGGTGGCGGCGAGAGGTGGGAGTGGTTGTGGGCTGTGGCAGGGCTGTGTTGTTCTCGGTCGCGGCCGAGAGTTACGAGTTGGCTGTGCGGGAGATCCGGGGCGAGTTCGGGCGGGACGTGCTGGTCCAGCGGGTCGGCGCGGAGCTCGGGCGGCTCGAGGGACCGTCGGTGAACGAGTTCGCGGCGGCGTGCGATGCGGGGCGGATCATGTTCGTGCGGCATCTGACGGTCGAGATCGCGAGCTTCGAGGAGCTGCCGCCAGAGTACGAGCTGGCCGAGGTCGTGCTGGGCGAGCTGCCCGAGTACCCGAAGGCGCTCGCCGTACAGGCCTGGACCGATGCGGCCGGCGCCGGCGGGTCGTACTACCACCGCCTGGAGGACGCGCTGGCCTCTCGTGGGGTGGCTGTCACGCGTTCCGGGCAGGAGTACGTCGTCTCGTGCTTCGCGGGCCGCAAGGCGGTGCTGCTCGGGCTGAACCGGCTGGCGGACAGCTTGTCGGACTGGCCCGGGGGACGGATGCGGTTGGCTCGGGGTGACGAGCGGGTGTCGCGGTCGGAGTTCAAGCTGGAAGAGGCGATCGCGACCTTCGGGCTGGAGTTGCCGCCCGGTGGGAAGGCGGTCGACCTCGGCGCCGCACCGGGTGGGTGGACGCGGATCCTGCGGCTGCACGGGCAGGAGGTGTGGTCGGTCGATCCGGGTGCGTTGGATCCGCGGCTGCGCGGTGATCGCCGGATCCATCACGAGGCGACGACGGCGGGCCGGTTCTTCGCCGCGAACCGGGTCCGCTTCGACGTGGCGGTGAACGACATGCGAATGGACCAGGTGACGAGCGCCCGGATGATGCTGGACGCGGCGGCGCATCTGCGCGGCGGCGGCCTCGCGATCGTCACGCTGAAGGGCGGCGGCAAGAACCCCCTGGACGGGGCCCGCCGCGGTATCCAGGTCCTCCGGCAGCGGTACGACGTACTGCACGCCCGGCAACTCCACCACAACCGGAACGAGATCACCGTGGTGGCGCGTAAACACGACTAGGCGCCCGGGGTGAACCGGGCGCCTGGTCGAAGGCCCTACACGGAGGAAAGCTTCAGGTCAGCCGACGACGCGCTGGACCTTGCCGGCCTTGATGCAGGAGGTGCACACCTTCATCTTGGTGGGCGTGCCCTTGATGATCGCGCGGACCGGCTGGATGTTGGGGTTGAACCGGCGGGGCGTACGAGCCTTGACCCGCCGGATCATCGCGCCCTTACCCAGGCGGGCAACGCTGTTGCCGAACGTCGGCTGCTTGCCGCAGACATCGCACTTCTTAGACATGATTCTCCGTGTTCAGGGTCGTGACACCGACAGACCATGTTACATGCGTGTCAGTGCCCCACCAATTCGGCTGTCAGGCGGTCACTCAGGCAGTGAGATAGGCCACTTCGTCGTCCGTCAAGGACACCGAGAGCCCCGGAGTCGAGGTCCGGGTTTCGCTGACGTGCCGCGGCCCGATCAGCGGAAACACAGGATACGGCTGGTGCAGCAGCCACGCCAAAGCGATCGCGGTCGGCTCGACTCCCTTGGCCTTCGCCAGCTCCCGCGCCCGGTCCAGGCGGCGGAAGTTCTCGTCGGAGTAGAAGCAGCGCACCAGCTCGGAGTCCGAGGTGTCCTCCGGCTTGGCTCGTCCGGTGAAGAACCCGCGGGCCTGGCTCGACCACGGGAACAGCGCGACCTGCCGCTCGCGCAGCCATTTCTGCGACTCGTCGTCGGCCACGTGCCGGCATCCGGCCCACGGTACGTCGTACGCCCGCGCGAGGCTGAGGTGGTTGCTCAGTAGCGTGAACGGCTGCTTGCTGTTCGCGTCGGCGTACGCGTTGGCCTCGTCGAAGCGCGCGGTGGACCAGTTCGAGCCGCCGAACGCCTTGATCCGGCCGGCCTTGAAGTGCTCGTCGAGGACGTCGACGAACTCCGAGACCGGGATCTCCTCGTTGTCGCGGTGCATGAAGTACAGGTCGACGTGGTCGGTCTGCAGCCGTTCGAGGCTCTCGTGCAGCTGCCGCGTGATCGATTCGGGGTCGCAGTACGGCGTATGCGCGCCCTTGCCGATCACGACGACGTCGTCCCGGTTGCCGCGTGACTTCATCCACTGCCCGAGCAGCTTCTCGCCACGTCCGCCGCCGTAGATGTACGCCGTGTCGAACGTCGTACCGCCGCGCTCGACGAAGTCGTCGAAGACCACTGCTGCGTGCGGCAGCGTCTGCTGGTTGTCGACGCCCATGACGAGCCGGGACACCTGCCGGTCGACGCCCGGCACCTTGCCGTACGTCATCGGGGCGTCGTCGCGGCGGGTGAGCGGCCGTCCGGTCGCGGTCGGGATGTTCGCGTCGTCCCGCTCGCTCGCGTACTGCTGCCCGATCGCCGCCCGCCACTGGTCCTGGACGGTGAGGTTGCCGAGCGTGTCGGCCCAGCTCATCTCCGGCGCCTCCTTCGCGCCGGCCTGGATCGCCGCCTGCACCGCCTCGGCCTCGGCCGTGTAGATCAGCGCCGGCTCCGCGGAGATGTCCCGCGGGTCCTCCCCCACCCGGTGCAGGGTGACGTGGGTCGGTTTGCCGTCGCCGCCGAACCACGGGTCCTCGACGACGAGGTATCCCTCGCTGCCGAAGATGCGGACCTGGTTCTGGTCGGCGAGCCGTACGCCGGTGCTCACCTGGGCGGTGACGCCGCCGTCGAAGAACAGCGTCGCCACCGTCCATTCGTCGGCGCCGGTCTCACCCACGTGCCCGACCGCGCTGACCGCGGCCGGGTCGGCGTACGGCTGCCCGGTCGCGGCGCCGGCGATCAGCCGGGCCATCGACACCGGGTAGCCGCCGACGTCGAGGATGCCGCCGCCGGCCAGGTCGTCGGCGAAGATCCGGCTCTCCGGCCGGAACCCGGCGGCGAACGCGAACGTGGCCTGGATCTGGTGGACGGTGCCGATCTCGCCGTCGCGGACCAGTTGGGCGATCAGCTTGGTCTGCGGCAGGCACCGGTACATGTACGCCTCCATCAGGAAGACGTCGTTGCGGACGGCGGCCTCGATCATCGCCTCGGCCCACGCGCGGTTGATCGCGAGCGGCTTCTCGCACAGTACGTGCTTGCCGGCCTCGGCCGCCTTGATCGCCCACTCGACGTGCATCGGGTGCGGCGTGGCGATGTAGACGGCGTCGACGGTTCCGTCGGCGAGCAGGTCGTCGTACGAACCGTGCCGGTTGGCGATGTCCCACTTGTCGGCGAAGGCGTTCGCCGACTCGAGGGACCGGCTGCCGACGGCGACGACCGCGTTGGTCTTCGACGTCGGCACCTGGCCGGCGAACCGGGAAGCGATGTTGCCGGTGCCGATGATGCCCCAGCGGAGCTTGTCGTCAGTCAAAAGGAATCCCGTGTTTGATTGTCGGTCGGATTAGAACTTCATTGCGCCTGCCGCGAGATCGGCGATGAACGAGCGGGCGCCGATCAGGAAGACGCCGATCAGGGGGATGACGCTCATCAACGCACCGGCCATCACCATCGAGTAGTCGGTGCCGTAGATGCCGTTCAGCTGGTCGAGAGCGACCTGGAGGGTGAGGCGGTTCGGATCCGTCATCACGATCAACGGCCAGAGGTAGTCGTTCCAGACGTTGATGAAGGTGAAGATGCCGAGGAAGGCCAGACCGGGCCGGAGCACCGGCAGGCCGACGGTGAGGTACTGCCGGAAGAATCCGGCGCCGTCGACCTTGGCGGCCGAGATGAGTTCGTCGGGGATGGCGCCCTTGGCGTACTGGCGCATCCAGAAGATCCCGAACGCGTTCGCCGCGCCCGGGATGACGAGGGCCTTCAGCGACCCGATCCAGCCGAACTCGGCGAGCGTCACGAACTGCGGCACCAGCGACAACTGGGCCGGGATCATGAACGTCGCGAGCAACAGGCCGAACAGCGCGTTCCGGCCGGGGAACTCGTACTTCGCGAACGCGAACGCGGCCAGCGAGTCGAAGAACAGCACGAGAACCGTGACGCCGAGGGAAGCGATCAGCGTGAGCAGCATCGAACCGAAGAAGTCGATGTTGTCGAGCACCTTGCCCATGTTCTCGAACAGGTGCGAGCCGATCAGCAGTTTCGGCGGGTAGCTGAAGATGTCCGGGGTGGTGTTGGAGGCCATCACCACCATCCAGTAGAACGGGAACAGCGAGACCAGCACGCCGAACATCAGCACGATGTGACCGACGGCGGTGCGCATGCGCTCAACGGACATCTGCGGCCTCCCTCTTGGCATTCTGGGCTGCGATCCTGCGTTCCACTCGCCGAGCGGCGCGTCGGGTCAGGCGTTCGTCGTCGTTTCCGCCGATCAGCCGCCAGTTGATGATGCTGAACAGCACGATCAGGATGAACAGGGCCCAGCCGATCGCGGCGCCGTACCCGAACTGGTTCTTGATGAACGCGCTCTGGTACAGGTACGAGACGATCGTCAGGCCGGCGTCACCCGGACCGCCGATGTTGGAGGTGTCGCCGAACAGCACCCGCGACTCGGTGAAGATCTGCAGTCCGCCGATGGTCGAGGTGACCGCGGTGAACAGGATGACCGGCCGCATCATCGGGACGGTGATCCGCCAGAACGTCTGCCGCGGGCTCGCGCCGTCCACCTTGGCGGCCTCGTACACGTCGGCCGAGATCGCCTGCAGGCCGGCCAGGTAGATGATCGCGTTGTAGCCGACCCAGCGCCAGGTGACGATGGTGGCGATCGCGATCTTGATCCCCCACGGCGAGGTCAGCCATTGCACCTCGCCGACGCCGATCGAGCGCAGGAACGCGTTCAGCAGGCCGAAGTTGTTGCTGAAGATCGAGCCGAACACGAGGGTGATCGCGACCACCGAGGTGACGTTCGGGATGAAGTACGCGATCCGGTAGAAGGTGCGCAGCCGGGTCGCGTTGTGCAGCGCGTTGGCGATCACCAGCGCGAGCAGCAGCATCGGGACGGTCGAGAGCACCCAGATGAGCAGCGTGTTGCCGATCGTCTTCCAGAACACGGCGTCGCTGAGCAGGTAGTGGTACTGCTCCAGGCCGACCCACTTCATCTGCCCGATGCCGTCCCAGGAGTGGAACGAGATCCAGATCGAGAACAGCACCGGGAACGCGCCGAAGATCGCGAACAGGATGAAGAACGGCGACACGGCGGCGTACTGCGGGAACGCCTGCCTGTACTTGTTCGGCGGCTTCTCCGCGATGCTGGACGGCCTGGTGATCGCGGCCGGGGCGGTCTTGCTGGTGACAGCCATCTCAGATCGCCCCCGCCCGGGTGAGTTCGCGCTCGATCTGGTGCTGGGCGTCGGCCCATGCCCGGTCCGGGTCCTTGCCGGACGCCTCGACGTTCACGAGTTCGGCGCCGATCGGCGTGTCGATGATGCTGTCGTACGGCGAGAAGTAGGCGCCCGGGTACAACTTGGCGGACTCCGCGAACACGTCGACGATCTTCTGGCCGCCGAAGAACGGATCGGGCGCGGACAGCGTCGGGTCGGTGTAGGTGGCCGGCGTGGACGGGAACAGGACCGGGTCGAGGAACGCCTGGGCCTGGTTCTTCGCCGACTCGAGCCAGCTGATGAACGCGAACGCCGCCTTCGGGTTCTTGCAGTACTTCGTGATCGCGAGGAAGGACCCGCCCTTGTTACCGGCGCCACCAGGAGCCGCCGTAACCCGCCAGAGTCCCTTGGTCTTCGGCGCCGCGTTCTTCGGCCCGAGCTGGGCCCACCAGACGGCGCCGTTGTAGGCGACCAGCTTGCCGTTGGTGACGACCGCGTTCTTGTCGGTCGAGTTCTGCGCGTTGGCCGAGAGACCTTCCTTGACCACCCGGACCGCGAGATCGAACGCCTGCCGGACGTGGTCCTGATCGCCGAGGTACTGCCCGTCCGAGGTCATGTAGCGCTTGGACTGCTGCGCCATCCGGTAGCCGTAGATGCTGGTGATGTTGTCGGTGATCGCAGAGCCGGGCACGGCCTGCTTGAGCTTCTTGCCGAGCTCGATGTAGGTGTCCCAGTCCGGGGCGATCCCCGCGACGGCGGCGGGATCGATGTCGACACCGGCCTTCTGGAAGATGTCGGTCCGGTAGAACAGCGCCGTCGGCCCGGTGTCCATCGGGTAGGCCATCATCTTGCCCTGCGGGGTGATCCCCCACTTCCACTTCCAGGGCAGGAAGTCCTTCTCCAGCTCCTTCGCGCCGAGTTCGTTCAGGTCGTAGAACTGGTCGGCGTTCGGGAAGTACGTCGCGACGTCGTCGTTGATCGCGACGATGTCCGGGACGAGCGACTTGCCGGCCAGGGCGGTCAGCACCTTGGTCTTGTAGTTGGAGCCGATCCGGGTCATCGCCAGCTTCATACCGTCGTACCCGGGAATCGCCTTCTCGGCCTGGGCGATCAGGTCGTCGTTGACGGACCCGACCCAGGTCCACATGCTGAGCTCGTTCGAGCCGCCCAGCGAGCTGCGGGAGCCGCAGCCGGTCAGTCCCGCGGCGGCTATGGCGGAGCCGGCCGCGAGGAAGTGCCTTCTGCTCAAGGTCATAGCCTCACCTGGCGCTTTCTGTTGGATTTCGCCGGAAGGTGTCCACATATGTTTACGTAGCCATTAGGTAAGCGCATACCGACTGAACCGGTCAAGGGGTGGTCCTATGTCCTCCGGGTGTCCTCCGGGGCTCCGCCTGCTTAGATGGCCCGCATGATCTCCGCCGTCCTCTTCGACGCCGACGGCGTCGTCCAGCACTCCAGCCGTGACTGGTGGACCCGGCTGACCTCGCTCGTGCCCACTGACGGCGACGCGTTCGTCGCCGAGCTGATGGCGGCCGAGAAGCCGGCACTCGTCGGGAAGGTCGATTTCCGGGACGCGCTGGCCGACGTACTGCGGCGCTGGAACTCGCCGGCGTCCGTCGACGAGGCGCTCGAGCCGTGGAGCTGGTTCGTCGCGGAGCCCGAGGTGATCACGCTCATCCAGTCACTGCGCTCGGCCGGCGTCGGATGCCATCTGGCGACCAACCAGCAGGCGTACCGGCGGGCGATCATGCAGGACGAGCGCGGGTACGGCGCATGGTTCGACCGGACGTTCTACTCGTGCGACGTCGGGCTGGCCAAGCCGGACCCGGCGTACTTCCGGGCGATCCTCAGCGTGTTGGATCTACCTGCCTCGTCGGTCCTGTTCATCGACGACAACGTGGCCAACGTGCAGGGCGCTCTGAGCGTCGGGCTGCGCGCCGAGGTGTACGACCTGTCGTCCGGCGTACCGGCCCTGGTAGAGCTGCTTCGCCGGCACGACCTGCCCGGGATCTTGTGACTGGGCCTACAGTTCGCGGAAGTACACGGCGACCGGTAACTGCACGCAGCCGAGCGATTCGTAGAGCGCGCGGGCCGGCGCGTGGAAGTCGTCGCCTCCCGTGCCGATCTCGACGTACTCCGCTCCCTCGACCCGCATCGCCGCGAACGCGTGCTCACACAACGCGGTCGCGACGCTAGAACGACGCTGCTCCCGCGCGACCGCCAGAAGCTCGACCGTGGCCCGCCGGCGGGCGGGGTCGAGATGCCAGGCGGCGTACCCAGCAGGTACGCCGTCAGCGACAGCAACGGCGATGTACTTGTGTTCGGCCGGATCGTGCAACCCAGCGACCTGCTTGCGGTAGTCGCCGCGCCAGTCGCCGTGCTGGCGGGTGAAGATCAGGTCGCCGACCAGCGGCCGGAACGATTCCTCGTAGAACGGCCCGAACGTGTCGATGGTGAGGTCGATGAGCCGGGCCAGGTCAGCGTCGACGTACGGACGAATGTGCATGGAGTGTCCCTCTCGCGAGCGAGTGCAGAAGAAATCCGGGCAGGCGCGACCGACCCACCGCACGCGCAGCGCGACGGCGGTGGGCCGGGATCAGCGCCGGGTACGCCCGGCTGCGAAGCACTCCATGTCCGCGATGCTAGCGAGCGGCCGGCGGTACGGCGACCGGAACCGTGTGGACCTGCCCGGTCCGTAGGCCGCTGGTGAGCCGACCGAGGTTGTCGGCGATGCTGTCGCCCGCCCGCCATTCCGCAGTCAGGATGCACAGCGTCGGGCCGTCGAAGTCGACCAGGCCGAGCGCGAACGGCGCCCGGTTCTCGGGTACGTCGATGCGCTCGAGGATCTCGCCGCCCGCCGCGACGCGGACCACGCCCTCGCCGAGGGTCTGGCACCAGATCGCTCCCTCGGCGTCGAGGCAGATGCCGTCCGGGCCGAGGTTCTCGGCGTACACGCGACGGTTCGACAACCCGCCGTCCGGCTCGACGTCGAACGCGGTCAGCCGCCCGGCGAACGACTCCGCGATCACCAGCGTCCGGCCGTCCGGGGTCAGCACCATCCCGTTCGGGAACTGGATGTCGTCGGCGACCTGCCGCACCTGGCCGTCCGGCGTGACCAGCTTGATCCAGCCGGGTTTCGGCGCCTCGCCACCGACGAAGTCGAAGTCCGCGCCGTTCAGATAGATGTTGCCCCGGGCATCCACCACCGTCTCGTTCGCGCCCTGCTCGGCGAGCACGGTGATCGTGCCGTCGGGCTCGTACCGGCGCAGCTTGTCGCCGGTGGTCAGCATCCGGCCGTCCGGCAGCCAGTCCACGGACCAGCCCATCGGGCGTTCGACCGGCGCCTCGAACGTCTCCGTCCTGCCGTCGGCGTCGACCGCGACGATCTGCTGCTCGATCCAGTGGCAGAACCACAACCGGCCGTCGTGCCAGCGCGCGCCCTCAGGAAAGGCCAGGCCGTCCAGGAGAAGCTTCATCACGTCACCTCGTTCGTCGTTTCGGGTTGTTCACCCCCTACACGAACGAAGGCCGGTGAGATCGACGGCTGAGCAGAAAAAGTACGGCGATCAACGGCAACGTCACCAGGTACGCCGTACGCAGGTCGACGACACGTGCCAGTACGGCGAGGAGCGCCGGCGCGACCAGGATCGCCGTACCCGAGGCCATTGCACCGACCGCTGCGAGGCGGGCCGAGCTGAGACCTGGGGTCGCGACGAGGGCGGCGAGCGTCACCGGGTACAGCGGGGCGACGCCGAGACCGGCCACGACCAGGCCGAGCGCGACCGCGGCCGGCGAGTCGAAGAGGCTCACCAGCAAGGTGCCGCAAGCGGCGAGTGCGCCGGACGGGAAGACCGGCGACCAGCCGCGGTAGCGGATCGGTCCGATCGCGCGACCGACCGCCATACCGATCGGAAACGCACTACCGAGCAGGGCCGCAGCCGCAGTGGGCAGCCCACTGGCCACCAGCCGCGCCACGGCCCACACCACGAAGCAGAACTCGACCGACACGGCGAGCACAACCCGCAACCACCCGGCGCCGACATCCATCACGACCCGCCGCCCCACCCGCCGCCACTTCCACCCCAACCCAACCGCCGGAGCCGAGTCAATCAACACCGGCATGCCGACCCCCGGCCGCGTACCTTCCGCGTCCCACCGAGATGCCGCGACTGGTTCGTGGGGTGGTTGGGAGCGCCGGGTTAGCACTGCTAGGAAAAGGAGCGGTGGTGCCGCGGCGAGCATGGCGTAGCGCCCGCTGGGGCCTAGACCGTCCAGGGTGCCGATTGCTAGCGGCGCTAGAATTCCGGTCCCGCTGGCGACCGCGTTGACCCGGCTCAGGCGCTCGGCGGCCGTCGGGCCGTTGAGCATCAGCGGCGCGACCAGGACCAGCAGCGCACCGCCCAGGCCGACCAGCAGCCCACCGGCGATCACGACCGCGTACGTCGGGGCGACTGCGATCAGGACCGCACCCACCGCGCAGACGACCGAACCGACCGCAAGCACCGTCGGCATCGGCCAGCGCTTGAGCATCCGCGGACCGACCACCGCGACGAGCAGCAACCCGACCGCGAATCCCGAGGACAGCAGCGCCAGCCGGCTGGTCGGTTCGTCGAGATCCCGCGCGAGAATCGCCACAGACGCCCCTAGCCCGGCCAGCACGAACCCCATCGCCGACAGCGCGATACCGATCCGCACCTCGTCGCCACGGGCGTCGGTCTGCGGCGGGGCCTGAGCGCCCGCGGTCATTCCAGACCTTTGAACAGCGCGTCGAGCCGGTGCAGATCCGCCAGCTCGATGTCCGCCGAAATGCCCTTCAGACCGGCCGTGAGCGCACCCGCGGCCTGGCCGGCCGACAACCCGACCACGGTGTCCTCGACCACCAGACACTGCGTCGCGGGTACGCCGAGAAGCTCCGCCGCACGCAGGTACCCCTCCGGGTCCGGCTTGCCGCGGCTGACGTCGTCAACCGTGACGAGGACCGACGGCGCGATCCCGGACGCGGTCAGCCGCACCTTCGCGAGCTGGGCCGGCGCACTGGTGTAGACCGCCCACGGCAGGCCGATCCGGTCGAGCGTGCCGAGCAGGTCCAGCGCACCCGGCTTCGCCACCACGCCGGCGACGTCGTTGACCTCGAGATCGAGCACCCGCGCCCCCGCCGCTGCACGCTCGGCCGGCGTCGCGTCGGGCAGCATCTGCGCGACGGTCGCCACCGCGGGGTTCCCGTGCGCGACAGCAAGCACCTCGGCCGGCGACAAGCCGTACTCGGTCGCCCAGCGGCTCCAGCTCCGGTCGACGATCGCGTCCGAATCGACCAGAGTGCCGTCCATGTCGAACAGGACGGCGCGGATGTCCCGGATCTCCATGACCCCTCCTATTAAACTCGTCCTCCGAGCATAACGGGAAGGGCAGCGATGACTCCAGTACGCCGTGGACAATGGCAGACGGCAGCGGACGTGCTGACCCAGGTCACGCGTCAGCCCGGGATCACGCGGGCGGCGGTAGCCCGGGCGCTGCGGTTGAGCACGGGTTCGGCGACCGAGGTGACCGCTCGGCTACGCGACGTACAGCTGCTGACTGAGGTACCTGCTCCGAGTCAGGGGCGCGGTCGGCCGACCACGGTGCTGCAGGCGCATCCGCAGGGACCTGTGGTGCTCGCACTCGACCTGCGGCAGAGCAGTTGGCGCAGTGCGGTCGTAGCGCTCGACGGGTCGCTGCAGGAGCCGCAGTACAAGAGGCACCGGAGTCGGCGCGCACAGGTCGTGCTGAACAACCTGCGGCGTGAGGTGGAGCAGGCGCAGCAGCGGTACGGCGCTCGGCTCCAGATGGTCAGCCTCGCCGTACCGGGCACTGTCCGTGACAACCACCTGATGCAGGCACCGACGTTGGAGTGGGTAGAACTGGACCTGGCACAGGTCACTGCCGATACCGGCGTACCGCTGCTTGCTGGCAACGACGCGACGCTGAGTGGCGTGGCAGAGGCGCGTACTGGTGCTGCTGCAGGAGCTGGTACGGCGGTGCACCTCATCATCGAGGTGGGTATCGGTGGGACGCTGCTGATCGACGGGGTGCCAGCACAGGGTGCGTCGGGTGCAGGTGGCGAGTACGGCCACATGCCCTTCGGTGACCGGTCCCGTACCTGTCCGTGCGGTGCACGCGGCTGCTGGGACCTGGAGATCGACGGACGCGCTCTTGCGCGCTATCTCAAGCAGCCGACACCGGACGACCCTGTTGCGTATGCAGAAGAGGTACTGCGGCGCAGTGACCGGGCTGCTCGCGCTGCAGTGACCAGAGTGGTCGCCGCACTGGGCTACGGCATCGCAGGTCTCGTGAACGCGCACGACCCGGATGTGGTCACGATCGGCGGTCTGGCGATCTCCCTGCGGGCAGCAGCGGAGGACACCTTTGCGGAGGCGTACGAGAGCGGACTGATGGCGTTCCACCGCAGCGCTCCCCCACCGGTGCTGCCGGCCACGCACCAGCCAGACGGACCGCTACGTGGCGCTGCTGCACTGGCACTCGACCAGCTCACCAGCGAACAGGCCATCGCAGCCTGGGCCGCCCAGCGCTAGTCCGCGACCTCCACGCCCTCAGCTGCCCCGTCTACGTCTTCAGCTTCCTCAACCTCTTCGACGCGGGGCTTGGGGATGATCGGCGGTTCCACCTTCGCCAGGATCTCCAGGATGTCGTGGCGGTGGTGCTGGATCTCGTGGGCGGTGTGCCGAATGATCCAGCCCAGCGTGCGGGGCGCCCGGACCGGGTAGTTGTACAGCCCCAGCTTCCCCAGCTCCTGCGGCTGCAGCACCCGCGCCGCGGCACCGAACTCCCGCGCGAATCGCACCAGCGCGGCCGCGACCTCCATCGGGTCCTGGTTCTCGTACTTCTCCTGCTTCACCCGACCGGTCCGGTCCATCGGCGCGTACACCGGCCGGTCCTCAGCCAGGCACTGCGCGATCCGGTGCCGCTGCACCTCGAGTACGTCGCGCACGTGGCACGCGTACTCGATCGCCGACCACACGTCCGGCTCTGGTCGCAGCCGCACCACGTTCGGGTCCGGACCGGCGGCGGCCTTCGTCAGTGCCATGCTGCAGTCCGCCGACTGCCGGACGAGCAGCGTCACAGTGCCCTGCAAGGTCCCGGTGTCGTAGTTGAAACCGCACTGCTCGCAGTACCCGTCAACCGGGGGCTGCTGCTTGCTCAACTGGCACTCCCTCGAAATCTCCACGCATGATCTACCGGACCGATGCCCTCACCGAGCGCGAACCCGGCCGCGATCGCCCCGGTCACGTACTCCTTCGCAGCACCCACAGCAGCCGGTACGTCGTACCCACGAGCAAGGTACGACGCGATGGTGCTCGCCAGCGTGCATCCCGTGCCGTGGGTGTGCCTGTTGTCGGCCCGGAGCGCGCTGTACGAACGCCGTACCCCTTGACCGTGCAGTACGTCGACAGCCGCCGTACCGACGTCGTGGCCGCCCTTCACCAGCACCCATGACGCACCTGCCTCCAGCAGAGCCTTCGCTGCGAGCTCCCGGTCCTCTACCGTCTCCAGTTCGATGCCGGAGACCGGTCCGAGCTCAGTGAGGTTCGGAGTGAGGACTGTCGCCAGCGGAACGATCTCCGCGCGGACAGCCTCCATCGCGTCTACAGCGAGCAGAGCGTCGCCGTGCTTGGACACCGACACCGGATCGACCACCACCGGCACCTCCGGCGGCAGGGTCCGCAGCAGCGACGCGACGACGTGGACCATCGACTCGGACGCCAGCATGCCGGTCTTCACGGCGTCGACCCCGATGTCGTCCACCACGCTGCGGAACTGGGCGCGGACCTGCTCCTCCGGCAGCTCCCAGGCGCCCTGGACGCCGACGCTGTTCTGCGCGGTGATCGCGGTCAGCACGCTCATGCCGTGCACACCGTTCGCGAGCATGGCCTTCAGATCCGCCTGGATCCCGGCCCCGCCGCCGGAGTCGGAACCGGCGATCGTCAGCACTCTGGGGGGCGGCATCTCAACTCCTGAAATGGGCGTGTCCGGTGTCCGCAGCATACGGCGCGCCGTCCACCGTCACCGTCCCGGCCGGTCGCTCCTCGTTGCCCTCAGCAACCGAGCCGATCACTGTCCAGCCCTCGGGGACGTCGGCCGGCTCGAAGGTACCGACCAGGGCGTGATCCTCACCGCCGGTCAGCACGAACTTCATCGCATCCACACCGGTCGCCGCAGCCACCGCCTGCAGCGGCTCGGGCACGGTCAGCGCCTTCGTGTGCACGTCGATGATCACCTGACTCGCCGCCGCGATATGCCCCAGATCGGACAGCAGACCGTCGCTCACGTCACACAACGAGGAGGCCCCGGCGAGTGCGGCCAGCGGACCTTCGGCGTACGGCGGTTGCGGGCGCCGGTGCGCCTCGACGACAGCCCGTGGCGAGCGGAACCCGCGAGCGAGCACCGCCCAGCCCGCCTCCGCCCAGCCGAGCCGGCCCACGAACGCGACCTCGTCACCCGGGCGCGCGCCCGAGCGCAGCACCGGCTGCCGGCCGTCCAGCGAACCGAAGGCAGTCACCGAGACGACGATCTTGTCGGACTGGACCGTGTCGCCGCCGATGATGCTGGCCCCGACCAGCTCGCACTCGTCGACGATGCCCTGGTTCAGCTCCAGCGCCCAGGCGGTCGGCAGGTCGGCAGGGCCGCCGAAACCGACCACGAGCGCCGTCGGGCGGGCACCCATCGCCGCCACGTCGGCCAGATTCTGTGCGGCGGCCTTGCGGCCCACGTCGTACGCCGACGACCAGTCCTGGCGGAAGTGCCGGCCCTCGACCAGCAGGTCCGTCGTGATCACCATGCGGCCGTCCGGCACCGCCAACACGGCCGCATCGTCACCAGGACCGACCAGGACGTCCTCACCTCTGGACAGCCCCTTGGTGACGGCCGCGATCAGGCCGAACTCACCAGTGCTCCCCAACGTCTCTGTCACGTCAGCAGACCTCCCATATCGCTAGGCGGAGTCTAGGCGGTACCGTGACCGGGCAACGAAGAGTACGCCCGGCGCTCCCGCAGTACGCCTGTGGGTGGCCGGAGCCAGCTGAGGACGACTGAGTGGAGAACGACGTGGTGGTCCAGGCCTACATCCTGATCCAGACCGAGGTCGGCCGCGCGGCCGACGTCGCGGCACAGATCGCCGAGGTCCAGGGCGTCACCCTGGCCGAGGACGTCACCGGTCCGTACGACGTGATCGTCCGCGCGGAAGCCCGCAACGTCGACGAACTGGGCAAACTGGTGGTTGCCCGGGTCCAGAACGTCCCCGGCATCACCCGCACCCTGACCTGCCCCGTCGTCCACATCTGATCTCCGGCACGGGGACCCGCCACTTCTCAGCATGCCCAAACTCCCGTCCGCCGGATCGACCCGGTCCGGCCCCCGGCCCCTGCGCCGTACCCGCAGCCAACTCCGTCTACGCGGCCAGCTCGGTCTGCGCGGTCTGGTCGGTCTGGTCGGGCTGCTGCTGATCGCGGGGTGCAGCCCGGGGCCGGCGCCTGTGCCTGTCCCCTCCCCCGCGCCCGAGGTGGCCGCCGCCTGCGCCGACCTGGTCAAGGCGCTCCCCGCCAAGGTCCTGGACGCCAAGCGCCGCGAGGCCTCCCCGAAGAGCCCGCTGACCGCGGCGTACGGCGACCCGCCGATCGAAATGACCTGCGGCGTCTCACCCCCGGCCGGCATGGCCGAGGCCCAGTCCCAGTGCTTCGAGGTCAACGGCGTCGGCTGGTTCGCCAAACAGGTCGAGAACGGCTTCATCTTCACCACCATCGGCCGCTCCCTCTACTTCGAGGTAGCAGTCCCCGCCAAGTACTCCCCCGAAGCCAACGCCCTCACGGATGTCTCCGACGCTGTCCACAGATTCGACAAACTCGTCACACCCTGCACCTGACGACTGCATACTCCTTGGCGAGATCGAAAATCGTCTGCCGGTCGTGTCCGGTCGGGAGGAGTGGGAGCGACGTCTCGGGTGGAAGCGCCCTGTGGTGGGTGCTCGGAGGACGGGAGTGGTTGATGAAGTACATGATCCTGACGTACGCGTCACAGCAGGACTACGACGGGATGGCGGGGAAGGACACGGGGAAGCCTGCCTGGAAGCCGGAGGACTTCGCGGCGATGGGGGCGTTCATGGAGAAGTTCAACAGCGAGCTGATCGAGTCGGGCGAGCTGATCGAGACGCGTGCGCTGGCAGCGCCGGTGCTGACCCGGCGGCTGGGATCGAAGGACGGGCAGTCGGTGGTGACCGACGGGCCGTACGCCGAGACGCAGGAGGTGCTCGCGGGGTACTGGATCGTCGAGTGCGAGTCGTTCGACCGGGCCACGGAGATCGCGTCGCGGCTCGCCGACACGCCGGCGCCCGACTTCGTCCGCGCGACGGCGTACGCGGATATCCGCCCGCTCGTCGAGGGTCGCGACGACCTGGTGGAGTGATCGACGATGACCGCACGTCTGGCCGGGCTGCCGGCGCGGTCATGGGGCTGTGACTCATGACCGCGCCGCTCGAGGAGCTGATGCGGGAGCTGGCGCCGCAGGTTCTCGGGGCGCTCGTCCGGCGGTACGGGCACTTCGACACGGCCGAGGACGCGGTGCAAGAAGCGCTGCTCGCGGCGGCGCAGCAGTGGCCGGCGGACGGAGTGCCCGACAGTCCGCGCGGGTGGTTGATCACGGTCGCTTCTCGTCGGCTGACGGATCTGCTCAGGCGGGAGCAGGCCCGTCAGCGGCGGGAGGACCGGGTCGCGGCCTGGGCGCTGCAGGGCGAGCCGGTCGGGGACGCGGACGACACGTTGGTGCTGTTGTTCCTGTGCTGCCATCCGTCGTTGTCACCGGCGTCGCAGATCGCGCTGACATTGCGAGCGGTCGGTGGTCTGACGACGGCGGAGATCGCGCGGGCATTCCTGGTGCCGGAGGCAACCATGACGCGACGGATCACCCGGGCGAAGGCGACTGTGCAGGACAGCGGCGCGCGGTTCACGATGCCGGCCGACCGCGACGAGCGGCTGGGCGCGGTGCTGAAGGTCGTGTACCTGATCTTCAACGAGGGCTACGCGAGTACGACGGGGCCAAGCCTGCAACGCGTCGAACTGGCAGCCGAGGGGATCCGGTTGGCGCGGATGCTCCACAGGCTCCTACCGGACGATGCCGAGGTGGCCGGATTGCTGGCGTTGTTGTTGCTGACGGACGCGCGACGGCCCGCGCGTACGGGACCGCTCGGCGAACTGGTGCCGATGGCGGAGCAGGACCGCTCCGTGTGGACTCCCGAGCTGATCCGGGAGGGCGTCGACCTGATCACGGCAACGCTCCCGCGCGGGCCGGTCGGCCCCTACCAACTCCAAGCGGCGATAGCGGCCGTACACGACGAGTCACCGACGGCCGAGGAAACGGACTGGCCGCAGATAGTCGCGCTGTACGAGGTGCTCCTGCAACTCACCGACAACCCGATGGTTGCCCTCAACCACGTGGTCGCGGTCGCGATGGCGCGAGGTCCGAATGAGGGCCTCGCGTTGCTGCGGTCAATCGAACACGACGACCGACTCGCCAACGACCATCGCCTGTCAGCAGTCCGCGCACATCTCCTGGAAATGTCAGGCGACGCACCCGGCGCACGAGCGGCATACGAAGAAGCAGCAAACCGAACAACAAGCGTCCCCCAACAACGCTACCTCCGCACCCGCGCCACCACCCTCCCCAACCCCTAACCCCCACCCACACCCCGTCCCACGCCCACCCGCACCAACCCCCCGTGCCGCGCCCCCACCCGCACCAACACCCCGCTCCGCGCCCCCACCCCGGCCCGCGGGCCCACCCGGGCCAACATCCCGCTCCGCGACCCCACCCCCACCAACATCCTTCTCCGCGCCCCCACCCGCACCAACACCCCGCTACGCACCGCCCCCGCGCCACCGCTCCCACCCGGGCCAACATCCCGTTCCGCCCCCGTCGCCGCCCACCCCGCCAACATTCCCTTCCGCACTCCGCCCGCGCCGCGTCCCCTGCCGGCGGCGGTGCCTGCACGGCGGGGGCGTCGAACAGGCTATTTCCTGAGCACTCGAACCAGTTCCTGTGCACCGCCCCGCCAGCTGACCCACCAGCCGCGCACGTCCGCGCACAGGCGTGGCGCGCCGGTGCCCTACTCCGGGGCGGCGCACACGTGGCGAGCCGGCGCACACCTGGCGGGGCCCGTGCACACGTGGCAGGGCCTGTGCACACGTCGCGGGGACGGTGAACAGGAAATTTCCTGTGCACTCGCACCAGTTCCGGTGCACTGGCCTGCCAGCTGACCCAGCAGGCGCGCACGTCAGCGAACGCGCGTGGCGGGGGCCCCGCTGCGGGGCGGTGCACACCTGGCCCGGGGGTGGGCACACCTGGCCGGGCGGTACCCGCGTGGCGGGGCGGAACCCGCGTGGCGCCGCTGCTCGCGTGTGGGACGGTGCCTGCGTGGCGGGGCGGAACTCGCGTGGCGCCGCTGCTCGCGTGTGGGACGGTGCCTGCGTGGCGGGGCTGGTGAACAGGTTATTTCCTGTGCACTCGCACCAGTTCCTGTGCAATGGCTTGCCAGTTGACCCGGTGGGCGCGCAACGTCAGCGGACACGTGTGGCGGGGGCCAGTGCCCCGTACCGGGAAGCTGCTTGCGTGGCCGGGCGGTGCGCACGTGGCGGGGCGATGCCTGCGTGGCGGGGTTGGTGGACAGGTTATTTCCTGTGCACTCGGACCAGTTCCTGTGCACTGGCGTCACGGGGCGCGGTACATGGGTCCGGCGGGTGGGAGCGGTTCGGGGCGATGGGTGGGGCGGCGTATGGGATGCGCTTGACGGGCAGTGTGGCGCCGTCGGTTCTCGGGACGGCGCCGTGTTGCGTGGTGACGGGCAGAGGTCAGCGGAGGCCGGTGGGGCGGGTCATGGCTAGGGTGAGGAGGTGCTCTACGAGGGCTGCGTAGTCCTTGCCGGAGGCTGCCCATAGCCGCGGGAACATGCTGGTCGGGGTGAACCCGGGCATGGTGTTGATCTCGTTGATGATCACGCGGTTGTCGGCGTCCAAGAAGAAGTCGACCCGCGCCAGCCCTTCGGCCTCGATCGCGTCGAAGGCGATCAGCGCCTTCGCGCGGACCTCGTCCGCGATCTCCGCAGGCAGGTCGGCCGGGACCGAGAGCGCCGTGTACTCCTCGCCCTCCGGCAGGTACTTGGTCTCGAAGTCGTAGAAGTCGTGCCCGCCGCCCGAGACCGAGATCTCGCCGCAGACGCTGACCTCCGGGTTGCCGCCGTTCAGGCCGCCGAGGACGCCGATCTCGATCTCCCGCGGGCTCTTCGCCGACGCCTCGACGATCACCTTCGGGTCGTGCGCCCGCGCCACCGCGACCGCTTCGTCGAGCTCGTCGAGGCTGTTCACCTTGCTGATACCCAGGCTCGACCCGCCGCGGGCCGGCTTCACGAACACCGGGTAGCCGAGCGCGTCGACCGCCGTGCGGCAGGCGTCGGGGTCCCGGATCCAGTCCCGGTCGCGAATCACGACGTACGGCGTGACGTCGAGCCCGGCCGCCTGGAAGACGACCTTCATGTAGTGCTTGTCCATGCCGACGGCGCTCGCGAGGACGCCGGAACCGACGTACCGGATGTCGGACATCTCGAGCAGGCCCTGGATGGTGCCGTCCTCACCCCACGGGCCGTGCAGCAGCGGGAAGACCACGTCGACCTCGCCGAGCGTGCTCGGCACCTGGTCGGGTTCGCTGACCACGAGTTCGCGGTTCGCGCCGAACAGCACCGGCATCGCGGTCACGTCGACCTCGGGGAGCTTGCCGTCGGTGATCGACAGCCGCTCGGGGTCGCCGCTCTCGAGCACCCAGTGCCCGCTGGTACTGATGCCGACCGGGACCACGTCGTACTTGTCCCGGTCGATGACCTGCAGGACGTTCGCGGCGGTCACGCACGAGATGGCGTGCTCGCTCGACCGGCCGCCGAACACGACGGCGACACGGGGCTTTCGCTGACTTTCCGAGTACTCACTCACCGGCTCGACTGTAGCGGCCCCGGGATCAGGTTCCGACCTGGGTTCGGTTAAGAACCCTTCAGATCGCAGTGGGTAGCGGCTCGTCCCAGGTGACTGGCAACGCTGTCACTCCGTACACGAGCGTGTTGTCTCGGTAGTCGATCTCTTCGAACGGTACGGCGAGTCGCAGCGTCGGAATGCGCGCGAACAGCCGCGTGAACACCTCCTGCAGCTCGACCCGCGCGAGTTGTTGCCCGATGCACTGGTGCGGGCCGAACCCGAACGCCACATGCGCCGCGGCGTTCCGCTCGAGATCCAGCCGGTCCGGGTCCGGGAACACGCTCGCGTCGCGGTTGGCCGAGGAGAGCGCCGCGATCAGGTATCCGCCGGCGTCGATCGTCAACGGGCCGACGGGCAGGTCGTCGGTCACGTACCGGAACAGTCCGAAGTGCACCACGGACAGGTACCGCAGCAGCTCCTCGACCGCGGCCGGTGCGAGCGACGGATCGGCCCGCAGCGCATCGAGCTGCGCCGGATTCGCTAGCAGCGCTAGCGTGCTGAGCGCGATCATGTTCGCGGTCGTCTCGTGGCCGGCGATCAGCAGCGTCACCCCGACCGTCACGAGCTCCTCCAGGCTCAGCGGCGTACCGAGCTCCTCGCCGCGGGTGATCAGCCGAGACAGCAGGTCGTCTTCGCGATGCGACTGTTTCGCCAGCACCAGCCCGACGATGTACTGGTTCAGGTCGTCGCCGGCCCGCCCGATCTCGTCGGTCCACCCGTCGACCCGGACGAGCAGGGCGCTCCGCTGCTGGAACTCGTCGCGGTCCGCGTACGGAACGCCCAGCAGTTCGCAGATCACCAGCGACGGGATCGGCAACGCGAACTCGTGCACCAGATCCACCGGTCCGCCACTCGCCAGCATCGCGTCGATCCGCGACTCGATCATCGACGCGATCCGCGGCCGCATCGCCTCCATCCGCTTGACCGCGAACTCGGTTGCCAGCAGCCGGCGCAGACGTTTGTGCGCGGCCCCGTCCACCTGCAGGATCGACCCCGGCTCCACCTCCCGGTCCAGATCCGCATCCGGTACGACGTGATCGGACGGCGCCAGCCGCGAACTCAGCCGGCTGTCCCGGAGCAGGGTGCGGACGTCGTCGTACCTGCTGATCACGTACGCGTCGACACCGGCCGGCGTGGACACCTTCGCGGGCGCCTCAGTACGGCGGAACGCGGCGTACTCCTGCGCCGGATCGAACGGGCAACCGGACGGCCTGCGGACGGGAAAGCTCTCGGTCATCGCGTGCCCTCTCCATGGATTTTGGTAGTGACTACCATATGACTGACGCTTCCGATCAGGAACAGGCTGCGGCGCGTCGGAGGCGATACCCTGCCCGCGGAGGTGCTGATGGGACTGCGCGAGGTGAAGCGGGAGCGGACCCGCCGGCTGATCGCGGACAAGGCGTTCGAGCTGTTCAGCGACAACGGGTTCGGCCGGACGACGGTCGAGCAGATCGCGGCGGCGGCCGAGGTCGGGCCGAGCACGCTGTACCGGTACTTCCCGACCAAGGAGGGGCTGGTCCTCGAGTTCGTCGACGACTGCCTGGCCGACGCGGTCGACTGGTTCCACAAGCAACCCGCGATGGACCTGCCGGACGGCCTGCGGGCGGTGATCGAGCGGGTCCTTGAACAACTCGAGCGCAACCCGGACCGCATCCGCGCGGTGTACGACCTGGCCGACCAGACCGGGTCGGTGAGCGCCCACCTCAACGAGCTGATCTGGCGCTTCCGCACCGACCTCGCCGACGAGCTGGTACGCCGGCTGCCCACGGACGACCCGCGCCGCTCGGAGTTCGTCGCCGGACTGTCCGCGGGGATCGCGATGAACATCATCGAGACGGTCGTCCAAGTCTGGGTCGAGACTCCGGACACCGTTGACGTGAAGTTACTCGCCCGGCAGGCGATGCGCCTGCTCTGCACCGGCGGCGTCCCACTCCCCGGCGCCCAGGACATTTGACCCCGCGCGGTGCACAAGGTCGCCTAACCCCGCGTGGCGCACAGGGCGCCTAACCCATCCGACGCACACCACGCCTGACCCCGCGCGGTGCGCAGACGCCTGACCCGCTCCACGCGATCACTCGGCGGGTAGGGACAATTCGGGGTATGACTCCTGACCTCGATCCGTCCACTGTCGTCGTTCACGCAGGTCGGCCGGCGCGGGTGCCGAATGCTCCCGTCGGCGGGTCCCCGGTCTTCAGCTCGACGTACGTTGCCGGCGGGGACCGTGGATACGGGCGGTTCGGCAACGACGCCTGGACCGCGCTCGAGGAGACCCTCGGACAGCTGGAGGGTGGACGCGGGCTGACGTTCGCGTCCGGGATGGCGGCCGCCGCGGCCCTCGTCGACCTGGTCCCGGTGGGCGGCCGGGTGGTCGCGCCGCAGCACGCGTACTCCGGCGTACTGGCGCTCCTCGACCAGCAGGCCGCAACGGGCCGGCTGAAGGTGGACCGGGTCGACATCGCCGACACGGACGCGGCCGTGCAAGCCGTCGCCGGCGCCGACATGCTCTGGATCGAGTCGCCGACGAACCCGGCGATGGAGGTCGCCGACATCCCGGCCCTCGCCGCGGCAGGTCATGCCGCCCGCGCGACAGTCGTCGTCGACAACACGTTCGCGACTCCCCTGCTCCAGCAGCCGCTGAGGCTCGGTGCGGACGTCGTGATGCACTCGGCAACCAAGTTCATCGCGGGTCACTCGGACGTCCTGCTCGGCGCGGTCGTCACCGCGGACGACGACCTGTGGTCGGCGATCGACCTGCGTCGCCGCAGCCTCGGTGCGATCCCGGGCCCGATGGAGGCCTGGCTCGCGTTGCGCGGCCTGCGCACCCTCGCGCTCCGGCTGGAGCGGGCTCAGTCGAACGCCGCGTTCCTGGCCGAGCGGCTGTGCGCGCATCCGCGGGTCAGCCGGGTCCGCTACCCCGGCCTGCCGGACGACCCGGGCCACGACCGTGCCGCGGCGCAGATGTCCGGCTTCGGCGCGATCCTCGCGTTCGAGCTCGGCGGCGACGCGGCCGGCGCCCAGAAGGTCTGCGAGAGCACCGAACTGTGGGTGCACGCGACCAGCCTCGGCGGCGTCGAGTCGATGCTGGAACGCCGCCGTCGCTGGCCGATCGAGGTCCCGACGATCCCCGAGGACCTGATCCGCCTCTCCGTCGGCATCGAACACCCCGCCGACCTCTGGACCGACCTCGAGCAGGCCCTTAGCGCTTCGATCTAGTGGTCCGCGCCGTTGGTCCGTCGGGGGTGACTGCCGGCTTGGCCGTGTGGGGACTTCTGCTGGTCGTTCCAGGTGGGTAGAACTCCCCGGACCATGCATCGCCCGCGCTCACCGGTGTCGACCAGAGCACTCGCGCCGGTCGACCGCGGACGCTGGGAAACTATTCGTCACTGAGTCACGATTTCTTACCCCACCGCGCGGTCGGCTGGTGCAATGACGCACTCCCAGTGCGCGAATACCCTGCTACCGGTGCCCTCGGCAACCAATCGACTGACGTCCACGAGAGGTGGAACCGGCGCGCCGCAGGTGTCACCTCGTGGCAGGATCTTTGAGGACCGGTCCGCCGAAGAACGTCAGCACGCAGAGCACGACCGGCAGGATGAACGCGATGTTCAGCGGCATCCAGTGCGCGAGGCCGCCGATCAGTGCGGGACCGGCGAGCAGGCCGACGTACCCGAGTCCGACCACGCGCGCCATCAACGCACCGGACGACCGCGGGTCGAGGTTGCCCGCCGCGGTGAACAATTGCGGTACGCCGCCCGCGAGGCCGAGGCCGAAGATCGCCCAGCCGACGAGCGCGACGGGCACCCACGGTACGACGATCACCAGGGTCAGACCGACCGCGGCCATCGCGGCGCCCCAACGCACGATCGCCGCCGGCCCGACCACAGCAGCGACCCGGTCGGTGAGGAATCGTCCCACGGTCATCGCGACCGCGAACGCGCCGTACGCGAAGGCCGCCGTACTGACCGAGGTGCCGAGGATGTCGCGGAAGTGCAGCGCGGCCCAGTCGTTGGCCACCCCCTCGGACAGCATCAGGCCGAACGCGAGTCCGCCGAGCGCCCAGACCAGCTTGGCCGGTGGCTTCTCCCGCGGCTCCCCCTCGTCCCCATCCACCTCAGGAACAGTTGCCTCCAGCAAGAACCGACTGGCGACCAGCGCAACAAGAATGCAGATCAGGCCCGCCAGGCCGAGCGTGACCTCGGTCGGTACGCCGGCCCGCAGCGTGGCCGCGCCGATGACGGCGGCGATCGCGCCGCCGATCGACCACATCGCGTGGAAGGCGGCCATGATCGGTCGCGGGTAGCCGCGCTCGACCACGACGGCCTGCGCGTTCATCCCGACGTCGATCGAACCGTTGCCGAAGCCGACGAGGATCAGCGTGAGCCCCAGCGTCCACCAGTTCGTGGCCAGGCCGGGGCCGGCCAGCGCGATGCCGAGCAGTACGCCGGCCGCCGGGACGAGCCGCCGTTGACCGAGTTTGTCGACGAGCGGCCCGGCGACCTGCATGCCGATGAACGCGGCGCCGCCGAGGACCAGCAGGAGCAGCCCGAGGGTGCTGTGCGTGATCCCGGTCTTCTGCTCGATGCTCGGGATGTGCACGACCCACATCCCGACGGCGAATCCGTTCAGCCCGAAGTACAACCAGGTGGCGACCCGAGCGGCTCGGGGCGGTGCGGTCTCCAACAGAGCAGTCAAGAGGCCACCTCTACCAGTACGCCACGTTGGGTCAGCATCGTTCGTTGGTCCTCGGGTGCGGAGTCGTCGGTGATGATCAGGTCGGGCCGATCGGCCGGGCAGACGTAGGCGAGGGCGGCGCGGTCCCACTTGGCGCCGTCGGCGAGCACGATGGTGCGGGTGGCAACGTTCATCGCCTCCTGCTTGACCTCCGCGTCCCCCAGGTCGAACGCGGTCAGCCCCGCATCGAGGCTGAACGCGCACGGGCTCAGTACGGCGGCGTCGAACCGCAGCGCCCGCAGCGAGGCAAGGGTCAGCGGACCGACCAGCGACAGCTCGCCCTTGCGCGCCTCGCCGCCCGGCATCAGCAGCCGGATCCGCGGCGCGTCGGCCAGTTCGTGCGCGATGTGCAGCGAGAGCGGCATCACCGTCAACGCGCGGTCGTGCAGCAGCTTCGCGGTCTCGAGTGCCGTCGTACCGCTGTCGAGCACGATCGTCTCGCCGTCGCGGAGATGCTCGACGGCGGCGCGGGCGATCGCCTGTTTGGCGGCGACCGCGGCCTGGGCGCGCAGCGAGTGCGGCGGCTCCAGGCCGGACGGCATCGCGGACACCGCGCCGCCGTGGACGCGCTTCAGGACGCCCTGCGCCGCCAGGAATTCGAGGTCGCGGCGGACCGTCATGTCCGAGGCCTCGGTCGCTTCGACCAGTTCCTGGACCGACACTCGGTCAACGACTCGTAGTCGTTCTACGATCACTTGGTGCCGTTCCGCACTTCTCATGCGCAAAAAACTACCATCCGCCTGATCGTTCAAACAGATAGTGTGTTTGCTTGTGACTGAAGACACCACCATCGTCAAGCGGTCGCGGTACGCCGTGGCCGCCGTCTTCTGCGTGCACGGATCGGTGACCGGGTCGTTCGCGACCCGGGTGCCCTGGATCCAGGAGCACGCGGGGGTGTCCGCGGGCCAGCTCGGTCTGGCGCTCGCGTTCCCGGCGCTCGGGGCGGCGTTGATGATGCCGCTCGCCGCCCGGGTCAGTCACCGGTTCGGGACCCGCACCGCGCTGCGCGGGCTACTCGCACTCTGGACACTCGCGCTGATCCTGCCGTCGTTCGCCCCGGGCTTGCTGACGTTGTGCGCCGCACTGCTGATCTACGGCGGTGCGGCGGGGATGGCCGATGTCGCGATGAACGCGCTCGGCGTCGAGGTCGAGCACCGGCTGAAGAAGTCGATCATGTCCGGGCTGCACGGCCTGTGGAGTGTCGGCGCGCTGCTCGGATCCGCGGTCGGGACGATCGCGGCGCATGCGAATCTCAGCGCGCAGATCCATCACGCGGTCGCGGCCGTCGTACTGACCGTCGTCGGCGCGGTGGTGTGCCAGTTCGTGCTGAACATCCATCCCGAGGACGACGAGGAGCCGCCGGCGCGGTTCGCGTTGCCACCGAAGTCGGCGTTGCTGATCGGGGCGGTCGGGTTCTGCGCGGTGTTCGCGGAGGGCGCGAGCCTGGATTGGTCGGCCGTGTACCTGCGCGACGTCCTGGACAGCTCGGCGGGCGTCGCGGCCGGTGCGACGACGGGGTTCGCGTTGACGATGGCGATCGCGCGGATCACCGGCGATTCGGTCGTCGACCGGTTCGGCGCGGTCCGGACGGTGCGGTGGAGCGGCGTGATCGCGACGCTCGGCGGTCTGCTCGTCGTCGTCGCCCCGAACGCGATCCTCGCGATGACGGGCTTCGGCCTGATCGGCATCGGCATCGCAGTCGTCGTACCGCTGGCCTTCGCCGCCGCCGGCCACGCCGACGGCAACTCGAGCCATGCGATCGCCGGCGTCGCCACGATCACCTACGCGTCCGGCCTGGTTGCTCCGTCGATCATCGGCGGCATCGCCCAGGCCAGCAGCCTGACCATGTCGTTCATCGTCGTCACCGCACTGGCGGCTGGGCTGGCCGTGTTCGCTCGCGTCCTCGCAACAGGCCGGCCAGCCAGGGCAGGAGCTGAACCACTCCAAAGCTGACCTCCACCACCAGGAACCCCACGAGGATCTTGGAAGCGCCCTGCGCCAACGCGTACGCCTGCCAGCACGCAAACAGCACCCGCGCAATGCCGTCGTACAAACCGTGCAGCGGCAAGGTCCGGAAGAGGCGCAAGAGTGCCCAGACCACCACAACCGAACCCATCAGGTTCGCGTACAGCGTCTGGATGGTGTCGGCCGGCGGGATGGCCGAGCTGACCACCCTTCGGGCCGACCTGACCGAACGCATCGGCACCGGCTGTCCGCTGCGGCCGGCTTAATCACCTGGCGGACAGCTCCAGGTGAGGCGCTCAGGCGGTGATACGAATCGTCAGGTGACGACATTTCGGGTGGCTGGACCAGCTGACGCGGCGGCGGTTGCCGAGTTGCACGGGGACAGTTGGCGGCGGCATTACCGGGGTGCCTACGCGGACGGGTTCCTCGACGACGAGTCGCCCGAGTACCTGGGATCGATGTGGGCCAAGCGGCTCGCGGCGCGGGAGAGGACGCGGACGACGGTCGCGGAGTACGACGGGGAACTGATCGGACTCGCGCACGTGGTGTTCGACGCGGATCCGACGTACGGGGCACTGGTCGACAACCTGCACGTACGCGCACCGCTCAAGCGGCAAGGCATCGGCACGCGGCTGCTCGCACTCACGGCCGAGACCGTGCTGGAAACCGGGATCTACCTGTGGGTGCTTGAGCAGAACACCGCCGCACAAGGCTTCTACGAAGCACGTGGAGGCATCAAGGGTGACCGCCAGGAGGTTCCGCCGCCGGGTGGTGAACCGCGCCGCCTCAACGGCCGACCCAAATGCTTCCGCTACTACTGGCCGGATCCCGCTACCTTGACGGACTCGATCAGCGCGTACGACGCCTGACTCGCCGCCTCGGGATCACCCGCCCGGATCGCCTCCAGTACGTCGATGTGCGCGTCGAGGATCCGATGGTCCTCGGGGATCGTCGCGGTTTCCCGGATCGACTCGGCGAGGACCTCGGCGAGTGCGTCGTACAACCGCAGCAGCAACGGGTTCCCACTCGCGATGACGACGCCGCGGTGGAAGTCCGTGTCGACGGCCACGAACGCGTCGAGGTCCCCCGCCGCCAACGCCGCGCCACGAGCCTCGAGCGCGTCGGACAGCGGCGTCAGACTGGCCGGATCCGCGTGCTGAGCGGCCAGCCGAGCCGCGGCCGCCTCGATGCCGGCGCGGGCGTCGAGGACGTGCGTGAGCGACGCTGAGAGCTCGTCCCTGACCAGTACGCCGCTGATCTCGTTGGTCGCCCGCACGTACGTGCCGTCGCCGACGCGCGGCTCCAGCAGCCCCGTCAAACTCAGCGAACGCAACGCCTCCCGCACTGTCCCGCGGCTGACCCCGAGCTCGCTCGCGAGCTGATTCTCGCCGGGGATCCGCGACCCGCGCGGCCAGGCCCCGGACTCGATCTGCGCCCGGAACTGCCCCGAGACCTGCAGCACCAGCGGCACCTGCCGCACCGGCTCGTTGAGAGACACACCAAGAGAATAGCGTAGGATGTAAATGTAGGACATCTGCACAAGAGAGAGGTGTGTTGTGGCGGTACTGACCGAACCAATGGCTCGAGAGCGGTCGGCGCTGATCACCGCCACCGCCTTCGTGGTCGCGCTGAGCCTCAGGCCGGCACTGACCGCGGTCGGTCCGGTGCTGCCGCGGATAGGGCTCGATCTGCACCTCGGTGAGGCCGCGCAGGGTCTGCTGGGCACGCTGCCGCTGCTCGCGTTCGCGGTCGCCTCTCCCCTGGTCCACCTCGCGTCGCGACGGTTCGGGATGGAGCGGGCGGTGTTCGTCTCGCTCCTGGTGCTCGCGGCGAGCAGCGCACTCCGCCCGTACACAGGTCACGCCGGTCTGTGGATCGGTACGGCGGTGGTCGGCGCCGCGATCGCGGTGGGCAACGTACTAGTGCCGGTCATCATCAAGCGCGACTACGCCGGAAACGTCTCCCGTGCGACCGGCGTCTACACGGCCTTCATCACCGGCGGCGCCGCGATCGCCTCGATCCTCGCCGTACCGATCGCCGACGCCGTCGACTGGCGGCTGTCACTGGCGGTCTGGGGCGTCCTCGCCGTACTGGTCGCCGTGATCTGGCTGCCGCGGACCCTGTCCCCGGAGCCGATGCCCCTGGCAACTTCGGACGGCGGCACTCCCCCTGTGAGCGTTTGGCGGCAGCCGATGGCGTGGCTGGTCACCGGATTCATGGGGCTCCAGTCCACGAGCTTCTACCTGTTCGTGAACTGGCTGCCCACAATCGAGATCTCGACGGGCGGCGTGTCCGAGCGCGCTACCGGCGTACACCTGTTCGTCTTCCAGGTGTTCGGCCTGATCGGCGGGCTCAGCATCCCGTTGCTGCTGAAGCATCCGACGAACCAGCGAGCCGGCTTGATGACCGCGAGTACGCCGATTCTGCTAGCACTGCTAGGACTTCTGCTGGCGCCGCACCTGGCGATCGTCTGGGCGGTCGTCGGCGGACTGGGTCAGGGCGCCGGACTGGTCGCCGCGCTCTCGCTGATCAGCCTCCGCGGTCGCGGCCATCACGAAACCACGCAGCTGTCCGGGATGGCGCAGGCAGTCGGCTACACGCTGGCCGCTGCCGGTCCGGTCGTCGCGGGCTACCTGACCCAGGTGACCGGCGGCTGGCGTACGACGCTGAGCGTGTTCGCGGCCCTGGCCGCCGTACAAGTAACTCTCGGCTTCGTAGCCGGCCGCGACACCCGCCCTGCGTGAACGACCTAGGAGGGTTTCACCCGGCTGACGGGGCAAAACCCTCCTAGGAGGATGCTTCTAGCGGGGGCAACCCTCCTAGGAGGGTTACTTGTCCGTGGCGAAGGCGGCGTCGAAGGCGGCTTCGGGCTTGTCGAAGGCGAGCGCGCGGATGACGTTGACGGCCTCGGCCGCACCGACCTTGCGCTCCATGCCGGCGTCCTCCCACTCGACCGAGATCGGGCCGTCGTAGCCGATCGAGTTCAGCACCCGGAAGCAGTCCTCCCACTGCACGTCGCCGTGCCCCGTGGAGTAGAAGTCCCAGCCGCGGCGCGGGTCGCCCCACGGCAGGTGCGAGCCGAGCCGGCCGTTGCGGCCGCCGCCGACCCGCATCCGGGTGTCCTTGCAGTCCACGTGGTAGATCCGGTCCTTGAAGTCCCAGAGGAACGCGACCGGGTCGATGTCCTGCCACACCATGTGCGACGGGTCCCAGTTCAGGCCGAACGCCTCGCGGTGGCCGATCGCTTCGAGGGTGAGCGTGGTGGTCCAGTAGTCGTACGCGATCTCCGACGGGTGCACCTCGTGCGCGAACCGGACACCCTCCTCGTCGAAGACGTCGAGGATCGGGTTCCAGCGGTCGGCGAAGTCCTTGTAGCCGGCCTCGATCCGCTCCGCGGGCACCGGCGGGAACATCGCGACATACTGCCAGATCGACGAACCGGTGAAGCCGATGACGGTCTTCACGCCGAGCTTCGCCGCCGCCCGCGCGGTGTTCTTCAGGTCCTCCGCGGCCCGCTGCCGGACACCTTCCGCGTCGCCGTCGCCCCAGATCCGGGACGGCACGATCGCCTGGTGCCGGAAGTCGATCGGGTCGTCGCAGACCGCCTGCCCCACCAGGTGGTTGGAGATCGCGAAGACCTGCAGGTTGTACTTCTCCAGGATGTCCTTGCGGCCCTGGACGTACGAGTCGTCGTCGACGGCCTGCTGGACGTCGAAGTGGTCACCGGAGCAGGCGATCTCGACGCCGTCGTACCCGGCCTCGGACGCGAACTGGCAGACCTCCTCGAACGGCAGATCGGCCCACTGACCGGTGAACAGCGTGATCGGGCGTGGCATCTCACAGACTCCTAAGAATTGTCGACGGTGGTCCAGGCGGAGTCGCTCGCAGCCGACCGCAGTACGGCGTCAACCACGCGAGCGGACCGCGCTCCGGCGGCGAAATCGGGCAGGCCGTCCGGGCGGTCACCCAGTACGGCGGCATAGCTGTCGGCGACGAACGAGTCGAACGCGTCCTGGTACCCCTGCGCATGCCCGGCCGGCAGCCGGTTCACCCGCGCGGCGGGCGGGCTGAGCGTCTCGGGGTCCCGGGTCAGCAACTCCGAAGCTTTGCGCCGGCCGACCCACAGGCGGTCCGGGTCCTCCTGGTCGAAGCCGAAGCTCGACTCGGTGCCCGAGACCTCCAGGTACAGCCGGTTCTTCCGGCCCGCCGCGACCTGGCTGACCACGATCGTCCCGACCACACCGGCCTCGGTCCGGAACTGTGCCGTGGCGAGGTCTTCGGTCCGTACGTCGACGCCGCCGCGCTGCGCCCGTACCGTCCGCAGCTGGGCGCTGATCGCGGCGATCCGGTCGCCGGTGACGAACTCGGTCAGGTCGCACCAGTGCGAGCCGATGTCGGCGAACGTCCGCGACGGTCCACCGGTCGTGTCGTCCACGCGCCAGTTCTGGTCGTCCGCACCGGCCAGCCAGTCCTGCAGGTACGAGCCGTGCAGGCTCGTGATCACGCCGGCGTCGCCCGCGGCGATCCGGGTGCGCAGCTCACGGACCATCGGGTGGTACCGGTACACGAACGGCACAGCGCCCACCAGCCCGGCCTCGACCGCGGCGGCATGGAGCCCGACGGCGTCCTGCACCGAGGTCGCGAGCGGCTTCTCGCACACCACGTGCTTGCCCGCTTCGAGAGCCTTCAGCGCGACGTCGCGATGCGTGTTGTTCGGCGTACAGATATGGACGGCGTCGATGTCCGCAGCGAGGAGTTCGTCGAGGGTCGCGAAGCCACGCTCCGCACCGGTCGCCTCAGCCGCCGCGTCGGCTTTTGCAGGCGACGAGCCAACAGCACCGACGACCGTGGCGCCGGAGACCAGCGCCGACCTGCCGTGCACCTGACCCATGAAGCCGCCGCCGACGATTCCTACCCTGAGCCGTTTGGTGGACACGTCGTAGGACGCTATGGGACCCTTTTGAACCCTGTCAAGCAAAAGTCCACGGCCAGTACGACGAAAGTCCGACACATGAGCGATCTCGGTACGGCGGACGCGGTGCTGCGGCTGCTCCTCGACGGGCGACCGCGGACGCGCGCCGAGCTGATCGAACGCAGCGGACTCGCGCGGTCCACGGTCACCGGGCGGATCGAGGCGTTGCTCGCGGACGGGCTCGTGGTGCCGTCGGGCGAGGCGGCGTCGACGGGTGGCCGGCCGCCGGCGCGATTCCGGTTCAACCCGACCGCACGGCTGATTCTCGCCGCGGACGTCGGCGCGACGCACCTGTCCGTCGCGCTCACCGATCTGACCGGCGCGATCCTGCACCGGTCGACGACGCCGCTCAAGATCGCCGAAGGACCCGAAGTCGTACTCGATGCGGTCGCGCAGGCAGGACACGCGCTGCTCCGCGAGGCCCAACGATCACCGGACGATCTGGCCGGCACCGGCGTCGGACTACCCGGACCGGTCGAGCACAGCACAGGCCGGCCGAACCATCCGCCGATCATGCCGGGCTGGGACTCGTACGACGTGGTCGGCCGACTGAGCCGGGAGCTCCCCGGGCCTGTGCTCGTCGACAACGACGTGAACATCATGGCGCTCGGCGAGCACGCGACGACGTACCCGGACGTCGAGCACCTGCTGTTCGTGAAGGTTGCCACCGGCATCGGAGCGGGCGTCATCAGCGGCGGCCGGTTGCACCGTGGCGCGCAAGGAGCGGCCGGCGACATCGGCCACATCCAGGCGCCCGGGCACACAGAACTCTGCCGCTGCGGCAACACCGGCTGCCTGGAAGCGATCGCGTCGGCGGCCGCACTCGCCACCACGCTCGGCGTCGAGACCAGCCAGGACATCGTCGAGCTCGTCCGCGCGGGCAACACCAGCGCGACCACCGCCGTACGCCAGGCCGGCCGCGAGATCGGCGCCGTCCTCGCCGCGGCCGTCAGCCTGCTCAACCCGTCGGTGATCGTGGTCGGCGGCTCGCTGTCGCAGGCCGGTGACAGCCTCCTGGCCGGCCTCCGGGAATCCATCTACGCCCGCTCGTTGCCCCTGGCCACAACCCACCTGCACGTCGCCCCGTCCCGCACCGGCCCGGACGCCGCCCTCCTCGGCGCCGCCGCCCTCGTCCAGCGGCAGGTACTCGCGCGCCAACCTCACGAACAGCTCAGTGGTCGCCGAGCCCGGCGGAGCGAGCCCGGATGATGGCCTCGGAGCGACCGGCCACCTGGAGCTTGGCGAAGATGCTGGTGATGTGGTTGCCGACCGTCGCCACCGCGAGTCCGAGCCGGCCGGCGATCGCGGCGTTGCCCAGGCCGCCGGCGATCAGGTCCAGCACCTCGCGTTCGCGGGGTGTCAGCTCGGGAAAGGCCGGCTGGTCGGCACGCGGTCCGGACAGGTAGGCCAGCGCCCGGCGAGCGACCCCCGGTCCGAAGATCGCTTCGCCCGCGGCGACCGCGGCGATGGCCCGGATCACGTTGTCCGGCGCTGCACCCTTCAGCACATATCCCTGGGCCCCGGCGCGCATCGCGGCGAACACCGACTCGTCGTCGTCGAACATGGTCAGCATGAGCACCGCCACGTCGGGCGCGACCCGGGCGATCTCGCTGGTCGCGTCGATCCCGGACAGTCCGGGCATCTGGATGTCCATCACCAGTACGTCGGGATGCAGCATCACGGCGGCTCGAACCGCCTCGTCGCCGTTGGCCGCCGTACCGATCAACTCGAAGCCGTCGTGCGCCGACAGCAAGGCGCCGAGGCCTTCGCGCACGATGCCGTGGTCGTCGGCCACCACGATCCGCAGCGTCATGGCCGCACCTGGAGCAAGGACGCCCCCAAGGGCAGTACGACGCTGACCGTGCACCCGGTCCGGTCGTACCGGACGTCGCACTCGCCACCGAGCTCGGCCGCCCGCTCGGTGATGGAGGCGAGACCGACACCGGGTTGCCACTCCGGCCCGTCGTTGAACCCGTTGTCGCGCACCTCCAGCCGGAGCCGATCTTGCTCGACGGCCAGCCGGACCCCGGCGGTGGTCGCACTCGAGTGCCGGATCACGTTCGTCAAGGCCTCCGTGACAATCCGGTACGTCGCGACTTCTACCGCCGCGGGCAGTTCGCCGAGCTCGGGCGGTGCGTCCACCGTGATGCCGAGTGCGCCACCGTCGCTGCGCGGGCCCGCGGCCGCCACGTACTCACGAAGGGCGCCGACCAGACCGAGCCCGTCCAGCGCGGCCGGCCGCAACTGGTCCACGAGCCGGCGGATCTCCTCGACCGCCCCGATCGTCAGGTCGCGAAGGCGTGCCAACAGCACCGAACTCCGCTCGCGATCGGTGTCGAGCAGGCGCAAGGCCGCCTCGGCGTTCAGGACCACCGCGGTCAGCACCGGACCGAGCCCGTCGTGCAGATCGCGGCGGATCCGCCGGCGCTCTTCCTCGCGGCCGCTGATGGCCCGCTCCCGCGAGTCCCGCAACTGATCGGCCAGCCGTCTGGCCCGCACCGCCACCGCGAGCGGAGCCGCCAGCAGCGTCAGCACTCGCTCGTCGGCCGGATCGAGCCGCTGTTCGCCCGGTCGCAGACCGACGACCAGCTCACCAAGCCGCTCGGCACCGGACCTGAGCGCGATCGCATGCCGCGCCGCGGGCAACTCGGCGTACACCGACACCTGGTTGCCGTCGACCAGCACAGCTGCCGCCGGGAAGCGCATCACCCGGCACAACGCGTCGAGTACGCCGTCCAGCCCGGCGCCGGACACGGTGTCGGCCCCTATGTCGGCCCCTATGTCGGCCACTGCGCCGAGCGAGGCGCCGACCTCGACCATCGCCCGTACCGGATCCTGGCGCGCACCGTAGAACGCCCGGTGGATCGTTCGCTGCAACCAGACCCGTGCGGGGTTGAAGGCGAGCGCGATCACGAGGGTGGCGAGGACCGACGAGTTGAGCGAGACCTGGTGCCGGACGGTTCGGTCCAGGACGAGGACGAGCGCCAGATAGGCGGCCACGACCGCGCCGGTGAGCAGGAGGTACAGCACCGATCGCGAGACCACCAGCCGGATGTCGAGCAGCTGGTACCGCAGGATGGCGACCGCCACGGCCACCGGGACAAGCAGGATCGGCAGTACCCCGAGCAGCAGCGACTCCGAGCCGGCCGCGGTCGTGACCGCGAAGCAGGCGACCATCAGGATCGTTGCCAGTAGCAACCAGAGGACCTGCCGGCGGACTTGGTCGGAGCCGCGCCGGTAGCGGATGACGACCGCGGTCAGAGCCGCCAGGTAGCCGACGGCGAGGCCGATCGCGCTCGCGTCCTGAAGCCAGACGATCTGCTGGAACCCGGACCAGGCCGGGTATCCCGGAATGCCCAGCTCGGCCGTCAGTCCGCCGTTGGGATCCAACACCGCGGCGGCGGTCCAGCTGACGCCAGTGACGACGAGCACGGCGACGACCCAGCGCCAGCGCCGGCCCGGCAGCCGTCCGTCGGGGAAGAGGACGAGCGACAGCGGCAGGAACGTCGCCAAGGTCCAGGTCCAGCCACCGTTCGTCACGGTGGCAACTTCCCGCCAGAAGGCGCTTGGCTCCCCTGACCAGGCGAGCACGCTGGTCCCGAGCGCGGTCGAGCCGTAGCAGCAGCCACCGATGAGGAGCGACCAGCCGACCAGGTTTCGCGGCTGCCGGTCAGCAATCGGCCAGCCCGCCAGGGCCAGGCACAGCCCGATCAGGGCGTTGCTGACGACAAACAGATCGACCAGCCGGGACCAGCTCAACCCGGACGCCGTCGCGGCGACGACGGTGACCACGGTTCCCAGCAACGCCATCCCGAGCACAGCGCGAGCCACCGATCGCAGCCGGCGATCCGTCCTGCCGGAGACCTCCCGATTGGCGCCCACGAGCCCATCATCAGACCTCGGACCCACAGGCGGGTAGGGGTCTGCCCCCAGAGCATCCAGGAAGGTCTCCGGGGTAGGTGTGAGCTGCGAACCTGCCATCTGGGGCCGATCCGGCCCGACGCTGAGATCTCCAGCGCTGACGGCAGCGCACTCGCAAAGGAGATGCTCATGTCCACCACAGCCTCGAAGGCCGCCAAGACCGCACGGAAACCGCGTGACGTGCGCGCCTTCTGGCGGGTCCTGCTCGCCGTGATCGCCCCGGTGCCGATGCTGCTGCAGGGAATCGTCTACTTGATCAACCCGGTCGGCGGCGACGCGCCGTTCGATGAGACGGTCACGGCGGTCGCGGCGCACCAGGGCCGGTTCGAGCTCATGCAGTGGCTGCAGTTTCCCTGGTTCCTGCTGGTCCCGGCGTCCTTCGCCGTCGCGTGGGTTGCCCGTCGGCGAGTACCCCGACTGTCGACCGCCGGAGCCATCGTCACCATGGGCGGTCTGGGAGCCGGGTTGTTCCTGCTGGGTGGTCCGGTGACACCGGAATACCTGACGGTCCACGAAGGGCTGGATCCGGCGACGATGGAGAAGCTGCGGTCCGCGATGGAAAACCTGCCGATCCTCGCCGTCGGAAGTCTGCTCTTCATCCTCGCCATCACGGTCGGTCTGTTGCTGCAGGGGATCGCTCTGGCGCGCAGCCGGGTTGCGCCGGCCTGGATGGGGATCGCCCTCGCCGTCGGTGGCTTCACCCACCCGTTCATGCCGGGGCACGTGGCCGCCGGTATCGGGCTTGTCGTCACTGCGGTCGGCTTCGCCGGAGCCAGCGTCGCGCTCCTGCGCACCCCCAACGACGCCTTCGATCTGCCACCTGTGGGCTGAGGTGTCCCGATCGCCGTGGATCAGTTCCAGGCGATGGCGACCTGGTCGACCAGCTGGACCAACCGGTCGAGTTCGCTGCCACCGCGGGCTCGGCCGTAGCCGTGGCGGCGGCCCCAGAACGAGGACTGGACGGCGATCAACTGGGTCCAGCGCCGGATGCGTTCGGCGTCGACGCCGGAGGCCTCGGCGAATCGCCCGAGCTCGGTCCGCAGCTGCGGCAGCAGATCGTGCGTGGCGAGAGCGTCGCCGATCAGCAGGTAGTAGGCCCGGGTGCGGAGGAAGATGGCGGCGTCGTACGCCGGGTCGCCGACGTACCCCTTCGGATCGACCACCAGCCAGGGCTCGCGATCCGCGCGCAGGATGTTGCGGGCGTGGAAGTCGCCGTGGACCAGGGTCTCCGGCTGTTCACGGCAGAGTTCGTCGACGACCGCGAGCGCCTGGTCGACGACCGACGAAGGCAGCGGGTGGTCGAGCTCGGCCGCGTCCTTGCGCAGTTCCTCGGTCCAGGCGTCGGCCTGCTCCGACATCCGGGGCAGGCCGTCCGGCGCCGGGATCGTCAACTGGCGCAGCAGATCCCCGGCGATCGTGGCGACGTCGCCGGTGTGCTCGACCAGCGTGCTCGTGTGCGCGCGTTCGAGCAGCATCGCGTACCGGGCGTCGTCACGCTCGTACAGCTTCACCGCGCCGCGCCCGTCCCACGCCTCGAAGGCGTCCGGCTCGTGCACGTTGCCTGGATGCGGAAACGACACCTTCAGCACCGCATCACCCGCGACCGGCACCACAACGCCGACCTGACCGTGCAGCACATCACCGACCCGCTCGAGCTCCCAGCGTCCGAGCAGCTCGTCGACGATCCCGGGAAGCTCCGCGAGCCACGCCTCGCCCACCGAACCTTCGCGCGCAACCGTGCTCTCTACGAACGCCGGCGGGATCAACCCCAGCGCTCCGACTTCGCCGACCGGGACACGAGGCTGAACAGCATGTCTTTCGGGGTCATCTCACCGGCGACCACCTTCGTGACGTGCTCGGCGATCGGCATCTCCACGTCGTGCCGGTGGGCCAGTTCGCTGATCGAGGCGCAGGACTTCACGCCCTCGGCGACCTGCCGGGTTCCGCTCGCGATGTCGGCGACCGTCATGCCTTGGCCGAGCTTCTCGCCGAAGGTCCGGTTCCGCGACAACGGCGACGAGCAGGTCGCCACCAGGTCGCCCAGCCCGGCCAGCCCGGAGAACGTGTGTTCGTCGGCGCCCAACGCCGTACCCAGACGGGCGATCTCGGCGAGCCCGCGGGTGATCACCGAGGCCCGGGCGTTGTCGCCGAACCCGAGGCCGACCGCCATCCCGACCGCGAGCGCGATCACGTTCTTACTGGCGCCGCCGAGCTCACAGCCGACGACATCGTTGTTCGTGTACGGGCGGAACGTCGGGGAATGGCACAACTTCTGCAACCGCGCCGCGGTCCCCTCGTCCGCGCAGGCGACGACAGACGCAGCCGGTTGACCCTCGGCGATCTCCCGTGCCAGGTTCGGCCCCGACACCACCGCGATCCGCTCGGGACCGGCGCCGGTGAGCTCCGCGATCACCTCGCTCATCCGCTTCGTCGTACCGAGCTCGACGCCTTTCATCAGGCTGACCAACGGTACGGCGTTCGGCAGGACGCCCGCCCAGTCCACGAGGTTCTCCCGCAGCGACTGCGACGGCACCGCGAGCACGACGGCCTCCGCCCCGTCGGCCGCCGCGGCGGGATCGTGCGTCGCGGTGATCGCGTCCGGCAACCGCAGTCCCGGAAGGTAGTCGGGGTTCTCGTGCGCGGTGTTGATCTCCGAGCACAACGCCTCGCGCCGTGCCCACAGTGCCACCTGGTTCCCCGCATTCGCCAGCACCACAGCGAACGCCGTACCCCACGACCCCGCACCGAACACCGCTACTTTTGTCATGCCTTGTCCTCACCTTCAGCCTTCCGGGCTTTGCGCAGGTCGTAGAGCTCCTTGGGCGGGGTCTCGCCGCGCAGTTCACCGAGGGTCTCGGCCACTCGGGCCATGATCACCTCGGTTGCCTCGTGCAACAGCTGGTTGGTCAGCGGCTTGCCCGCGAAGGCGCTCAGGTCGACCGGCGCCCCGGCCCGCACCTGCAGGGTCTTGCGTGGCAGCAACCGGAACCGGATCTTGCCGGTGTACGACTGGAGGATCTCCTGCGCGCCCCAGTTCGCGACCGGGATCACCGGGCAGCCGGTCATCAGCGCGATCCGCGCGGCGCCGGTCTTCCCGGTCATCGGCCACATCTCGGGGTCGCGGGTGATCGTTCCCTCCGGGTAAACGCCCACACACTCACCGCGTTCGACCGCGGCCACCGCGTCCCGGAACGCGTCCACGGCCTGCGCGGAGTCCCGGTACACCGGGATCTGCCCGGCGCCCCGGATGATCGCCCCGGCGACCGGAATCTTGAACACCGACGCCTTCCCGAGGAACCGCGGAATCCGCCGGCACTCCCAGATGAAGTACCCGAGCAGCACCGGGTCGAAATGCGAGATGTGATTCGGCACGTACACCACACCGCCGGTGCGGGGCATGTTCTCGCGTCCGGTGAACCGGCACTTGGTGAAGACGATCATGAACGGCTTGACGATCGCGACGATCACCCCGAACCAGAACCCACGCGGCGGCCGTGGGTCCGCCTGCCTCGCGTCCACAGCTGCCTCCTGGTGCTCATGCTGGCCGTCGGTCATGGGAGAATCCTGCCTGATGGCAGACCTACAGGTCGTTCCCTGGACCCTGGTGATCCCGGTGAAGCGTACGGCGATCGCGAAGAGCCGGCTCGCTCCGGCCTACCCTCAGCACCGTCCCGAACTGGCCCGCGCGTTCGCTGTCGACACTACTGCGGCCGCCCTCGGTTCTCCCCTGGTGCAGGCCGTCCTGGTCGTCACCGACGACCCGCTGGTCGCGACGGACGTCACCGCGGCCGGTGCGCACGTGGTCCCGGACCTGCCCGCCGCCGGTCTCAACGAAGCCTTGCTGCATGGAGCCACTGTGGCCGCTGCCGAGTTCGGAGGCAACGGAATCGCAGCCCTCTCGGCCGATCTCCCCGCGCTGCGCCCGGCCGAACTGACGGCCGTCCTCGCAGCCTGTACGGCGCCGCGCTCGTTCGTGATCGACCAGCCCGGCACCGGTACGACGTTGCTCGCAGCCGCTCCCGGCGTACCGCTGGATCCGCGCTTCGGTGTGGGTTCCGCCCTGGCGCACCAGGCGTCCGGCGCGATGCCGATCGAGCTGACCGCGATCGAGTCGGTACGTCGTGATGTCGACACAGCCGCCGACCTCGCGCACGCCGTACAACTGGGAGTCGGTCCGGCGACCGCGGACGTGATGTCACTGGTGCTCGGTGCCGCGACCGGGACCGAGGGTCTAGCCTGCTGACATGCAAGCGACCGTGAGCCGCTACGACGGCGAGACCTTCTCCGGAGCCGTGCTGACGGACACCGGGATCGAACTCCCGTTCACCGTGCACGCGATCGCCAGCACCCCGGTCCGCCACCTGCGCGTAGGCCAACGGGTGACGATCGAGACCACCGGCTCCGGTCCCGCGCTGACGATCGCCAGGCTGGAGTTCGCAACCCGCCTCTGATCGCTTACGTCCGAAGAAGTCGCGAGACGGGTCGCCAGTTGTTCGGACGTAAGAGGTTGCTGTCGACAACGGCGAAGGCCGGTCGACCCCTGGTGTGGGGTGACCGGCCTTCGCGGTGGTGCGTGAAGATCAGCGAGCGGTGCGCTTCGCCGCGGTCTTCTTGGCGGGGGCCTTCTTGGCCGGCGCCTTCTTCGCAACGGTCTTGGCCGGGGCCTTCTTCGCGACCGTCTTGGCCGGGGCCTTCTTGGCCACGGTCTTCGCCGGGGCCTTCTTGGCAACCGTCTTGGCCGGGGCCTTCTTCGCGACCGTCTTCTTCGCGGCGGCGGTCTTCGTCGCAGCGGCGGTCTTGGCCGGAGCGGCCTTCTTCGCCGGGGCAGCCGCCTTGGTGGCGGTCGCGGCCGGCTTCGGGGCTACCAGCTTCGGCAGCTTCTTGGCACCGGAGACAACGGCCTTCAGCTCCGCACCCGCGCGGAACTTCGGCACCGTGGTCTTCTTGGCGCGCTTGGTCTCACCGGTCCGCGGGTTGCGCACGATGCGCGCGCCACGCTCGATGGCCTCGAAGGCACCGAAACCGGTGATGGCGACCTTGCCGCCCTTCTTGGTCAGCTCGCGCTGGACGGTGTCGATCACCGACTCCAGTGCGTGCTGGGCCTGGCGGCGGTTTCCGTCGAAGTGCACTGCGAGCGCTTCGACCAACTGGCTCTTGTTCACTGCTTCCCTCCGTGAACGTAGGCGTCGAGCACAGCGCTCGATCTCACAGGAACGTTATGGACTCAACACGCCGTTCACAAACACCAACGCGGCAATTCGGCCTTGTTTTAGGCGATTCGTGCCACAATCTGGCCCGATTCGGCACTCAGACAGGGTTTTCGGGGTGGTTCAGAGCCAACCGCGGCGTTTGAAGATCTGGTGCAGACCTCCACACACCAAGGCCATCAGGCCGATCGCGAACGGGTATCCGAACTGCCAGTGCAGCTCCGGCATGTTGTCGAAGTTCATCCCGTAGACGGTCCCGATCAGCGTCGGCGCGAACAGGATCGCCGCCCAGGCAGAGATCCGCTTCACCTCTTCGTTCTGCTCGCTGCTGGCGATCGCGAGGCTCTTCATCTCCTCGTTCTGCTGCTGGGCCACCAGGGTCGCGTTCACGGTCAGGATGTCGCGCAGCAACTCCCGGAACCCGCCGACCTTCTCCACCACTTCGGTGACGTGGTCGGCCACGTCCCGCAGTGAACGTTGCAGTTCCTCGTCGACGCCGTACTTCTGGAAACCGCCGCGGAGCTGCTCGAGCATGCCGACCAGCGGCCGGGTCGCGCGCTGGAACTCGATCACCTCACGGGACAGTTCGTAGATGCGCCGCGACACCTTCGGGTCACCGCGGAACACCTCGGTCTCGATCTCGTCGATGTCGTTCTCCAGACCGGCGACCACCGGCGCGTATCCGTCGACGACCTTGTCCATGATCGCGTACAGCACCGCTTCGGCACCGCGGCCGAGGAGTTCGGGGTCGCGCTCGACACGGCGCCGTACCGCTGCCAGATTGGGCGCTTCGGCATGCCGGACCGTCACCACGAAGTCCGGGCCGACGAAGACGTGCACCTCACCGAACTCGACCTCCTCGGTCGCGTCCCGGTACCGGGCGGCTTTCAGTACGACGAACAACGTGTCGCCGTACCGCTCCAGCTTCGGCCGCTGATGCGCCTCGTTGGCGTCCTCGATCGCGAGCTCGTGCAGGTCGAACTCCTGTGCCAGCGAGGCGAGCTCGCGGCGGTCCGGACGGTACAGGCCGATCCAGGCCAGGCTCTGCGGCGACGTGTGCAGCGCCGTGTAGGTGTCGGCGAGCGAGTCCGGGGACGCGATCCGGGTGCCGCCGCAGTAGATCGCGCTGTCGACGACGCTGTGCCCCTTGGGCTTCTGCGGATCGCGGGCCGGCTTCTCGACCGGCTCGATCGCGGTCGCGGCAACGGATGCGGCGTGCTTACGGGCGGCGGCACGCAGTGACGGGGTGCGGCTGAACGCGCGAAGCGAACGCAGGCGCAGGTCGGACATGAGTCCTCCAGGTGCGGTGGATCAGGTGAGTGATGAACGCACGTCTGCCCGACCCGGCACTACTAGAGGTGGAACGCCCCCGACGGTCGAGCGAGACCGGTATGTCTGGAGGGATCGCTGCTGTTCGTCATGAGCGCCTCACCTCCCAGGTCTCGCAAGCCTTGTTCCGATGATGTTCTCGGCAACCACGCAAGGGTAACACCAGAGTTATCGCCACCGACCCGCCGAACGTTACGGCGGCGACAACTCTGGTGGTTGATCAGGCCTTCGCCGGAAGGGTTGCCGGCTTGAAGGACGGGCGGGTCGCTTCGTAGGCAGCGATCTCGTCCGCGTGCGACAACGTGATGCCGACGTCGTCCAGACCGTTCAGCAGCCGGTAGCGCGTGTAGTCGTCGATCTCGAACGGCGCGGAGACGTCACCGGCCGAGATCGTCTTGTTCTCCAGGTCGACCGTGACCTTGGTCCCCGGGTCGGCCTCGATCGCGGTCCACAGCTGCTCCACGACGTCCTGCGTCACCAGGGCTGCGAGCAGACCGGCCTTGCCCGAGTTGCCGCGGAAGATGTCGCCGAACCGCGACGACACGACCACGCGGAACCCGTAGTCGAGCAGGGCCCAGACCGCGTGCTCACGGGAGGATCCGGTGCCGAAGTCCGGTCCCGCCACGAGTACCGAGACACCGTCGTACTCGGGCTGGTTGAGGACGAACGAAGGATCGTTGCGCCAGGCAGCGAACAGCCCGTCCTCGAAACCGGTCCGGGTGACCCGCTTCAGGTACACGGCCGGGATGATCTGGTCGGTGTCGACGTTGCTGCGGCGCAGCGGAGCCGCCGTACCGATGTGCTGGGTGAAGGCGTCCATGATTCCGTTGCTCCTCAGGCGTTCGCAGGTACGGCGACGGGCGGCAGGTCGGCCGGAGCGGCCAGGGTTCCGGTGACCGCAGTCGCGGCGGCGACCAGCGGCGACACCAGGTGGGTGCGGCCGCCCTTGCCCTGGCGGCCTTCGAAGTTGCGGTTCGAGGTGGAGGCGCTGCGCTCCCCCGGGGCCAGCTGGTCCGGGTTCATACCCAGGCACATCGAGCATCCGGCGCCCCGCCATTCGGCGCCGGCGTCCTTGAAGATCGCGTCCAGGCCCTCGGACTCGGCCTGCAGCCGGACCCGGCCGGAGCCCGGGACCACGAGCATCCGGGTGCCCTCGGCAACCTTCCGCCCGGCCAGTACGCCGGCCGCGGCGCGGAGGTCCTCGATCCGGCCGTTGGTGCAGGACCCTAGGAACACTGTGTCCACATGGATCTCGCGCAGCGGCGTACCGGCGGTCAGGCCCATGTACTCCAGGGCGCGCTCGGCGGCGACCTTGTCGTTCTCGTTGTCGAAGTCGTCCGGCGACGGCACGACCGCGGACAGCGGAACGCCCTGGCCGGGGTTGGTGCCCCAGGTAACGAACGGCGCGATGTCCTCGGCGCGCAGCACGATCTCGCGGTCGAAGGTGGCGTCGGCGTCGGTGGCCAGGCTCTTCCAGTACTCGACGGCGGCTTCCCAGTCGACGCCCTGCGGCGCGTGCGGCTTGTCCTTCAGGTACGCGAACGTGGTCTCGTCCGGCGCGATCAGGCCGGCCTTCGCGCCCCACTCGATCGACATGTTGCAGATCGTCATCCGGGCTTCCATGCTCAGGGCCCGGATCGCCTCGCCGCGGTACTCGACGATGTAGCCCTGGCCGCCGCCGGTGCCGACCTGCGCGATCAGCGCGAGCACCAGGTCCTTGGCCGAGACCCCGTCGGGCAGTACGCCGTCGACCGTGACCGCCATCGTCTTCGGGCGGGCCTGCATCAGCGTCTGGGTGGCGAGCACGTGCTCGACCTCGCTGGTACCGATGCCGAAGGCAATCGCTCCGAACGCACCGTGAGTAGAGGTGTGGCTGTCACCGCAGACCACGGTCATCCCGGGCTGGGTCAGGCCGAGCTGCGGGCCGATCACGTGCACGACGCCCTGGTCCGGGTCGCCGAGGGTGTGGATCCGGATGCCGAACTCCTCGGCGTTCTTGCGCAGCGTGTCGACCTGGGTGCGCGACACCGGGTCGGCGATCGGCTTGTCCACGTCGTACGTCGGGACGTTGTGGTCCTCGGTCGCGATGGTGAGATCCGGGCGCCGGACCCGACGGTTCGCCAGCCGGAGGCCGTCGAACGCCTGGGGACTGGTCACCTCGTGCACCAGGTGGAGGTCGATGTAGAGGAGGTCGGGCTCTCCGTCGGCATGGCGCACGACATGCGCATCCCAGACCTTTTCCGACAACGTCCTACCCATCAGACTCTCCTTCGAGGATGTGTGTGGTGAAGTGCTCTCGCTCACAGTGCTCTCGGTTGGGCAGCTGAAGCGACTTGCGTTCCACGATTCGAGACGGCAATATCGTCTCATGGACAACTCTAGCGGAGTCGGTGTTCTCGACAAAGCAGCCCTCGTACTGTCCGCCCTCGAGTCCGGGCCGGCGACCCTGGCCGGTCTGGTGGCGGCCACGGGTCTGGCCCGTCCGACGGCTCACCGGCTGGCGGTCGCGCTGGAGCACCACCGTCTGGTCGGCCGCGACATGCAGGGACGGTTCGTGCTCGGGCCGCGACTCAGCGAGTTGGCCTCCGCGGCCGGTGAGGACCGGCTGCTGGCGACCGCCGGTCCGGTGCTGGCGCGGCTGCGGGACATCACCGGTGAGTCGGCGCAACTGTTCCGCCGCCAGGGTGAGTACCGGGTGTGCGTCGCCGCCGCCGAGCGTCCGTCCGGTCTGCGCGACACCGTCCCGGTGGGCAGTCAGTTGACCATGGCGGCCGGGTCGGCCGCTCAAATACTGCTTGCATGGGAAGACCCGGAGCGGATGCACCGCGGTCTGCACAACGCCTCGTTCAATGCGGCAGCGCTGGCCGGCGTACGGCGTCGCGGCTGGGCGCACTCGGTAGGCGAACGCGAGCAGGGTGTCGCCTCCGTGTCCGCCCCGGTCCGCTCCCCCAGCGGCAAGGTGATCGCGGCCGTGTCGGTGTCCGGCCCGATCGAACGCCTGTCCCGCCAGCCCGGCCGCATGCACGCGCCCGCGGTCATGGCCGCCGCCGAACGCCTCTCCGAAGCCCTCCGCCGCGCCTCCGAGTAACCGTGGACACGCGCGAGACCGTCAGCGCGGCAAAACCGTCAGCGCTTGACCGATCCGACGCTGACAACGTGGACCGTCACGCGCGCTTCCGAGATCTCGTACAAAACCCGGTGGTCTCCCAGCCGAAGCCTTCGGAGATCCGTGCTGCCCAGCGTGTTGCTCCCAGCGGGGCGCGGGTCAGCCGCCAGGCCGAGAATCGCGCCGGTCAGAACCTTCGCCGTGTCCGGATCCTCCCGGCGAAGCCGGTTGAGCGCTCTGATGACCTCGCCGCTCCAGATGATGGTGTAGGTCATGAAGGATCGGGTTCATCGATCTCCAGGAGCCTGACGGCTTCCTCGTGGGAGATCCATTCGCCTCGCGCCTTGATCGCCTCGGCTTCGGCGATGTCAGCCTCGTCCACTGCGGCTTGCATTTCCTGGTAGTCGGCCAGGGAGATGATCACCGCGACGGTGGTGTCGTCGTCGGTGAGGTCCACCCGTTCGTGCGCCCCAGCGGCACGCGCCACCAGGGCTCCGAGTTCGGCCGGGCCATCGGCCAAGGAGTAGCTGTCGCTCATGGGAAGACTGTAGCGACCTGCGCCCATGAATATCGGGCGTCAGAGCGGATCTGTGGAAATCGAAGAGGAGGTAGGCGGAGACTGGCATCTGACCGCAGTACGTCGGTGATTGCCCTGAGTGAGCGACCGGAGCACCATGAGGGGAACGAGCCCTCAAGGAGGTCCGACATGGAGCGGGACTGGTTGACTCTGGGATGGAAGATGCTGCTGGTGCGCGGTGTGCTCGGGATCGTCTTCGGGATCCTGGCCATTGCCTGGCCGATCTCGACGGCGATCGCGCTGGCGCTGTTGTGGGGCTTCTGGGCCCTCGTCGACGGCATCGGCTCGATCGCGCAGGCGTTCCAGCCGGACTACCGGGGTAGCCGGGTCTGGCTGATCGTGCTGGGCGTGATCGCGTTGCTGGCGGCGTTCTTCGCGATCACCAGCCCCGGCATGACCGCCACGACACTGACCTGGATCCTCGGGATCTGGCTGATCGTCCGCGGCGTCTTCGAACTGGCCGGCGCCTTCAGCAGCCATCTCCCGATGCCGCGCTGGCTGCTGGTCCTGAACGGCCTGCTTTCCCTCTTCATCGGCATCCTCTTCGCCGCCAACCCCGGCGCCGGCGCCGTCAGCATCGCCGTCCTGCTGGGCGTCACCGCCCTCGTCTGGGGCGTCGTCCTCATCGGCGTCGCCTGGTCCGTACGCCGAGCCGCCGCAGGCCCTGCCGCGCAGACCGGAAGCCCGTCACCCGCGTGATCGTGGGCGCTGTCCGGAGCAATCTCCGGACAGCGCACCGGTCTCAGTTGTGCGTGCCGATCCAGTTCATGTTGTCGCCGTAGCCCAGGTACGGTGTCGGCACGAGTTCACCGATCGTTGCCCGGAGCGACGATCTGACCGGCCTCCTAGGCGGCTCCGCCGTACGGCACCGTGAGAATCTCCAGGTTGTGGCCGTCGGGGTCGTCCCAGTAGAGGCCGCGCCCGCCGTCGTTGGTGTTGATCTCGCCCTCGCGCCGGTGGAACGGGTCGGCCCAATAGGTCAGCGCACGGTCGACGATCCTGGCGTGGATCTGGTCGAACTCGTCCTCGCTCACCAGGAAGGCGTAGTGCTGCCGGTGCGGCTGCCCGTGGTCGTCGGCGAAGTCGAGTGACGTGCCGTTGCCGAGCTGCACCACAGCGAACGGCCCGTAGCTGCTCGGCTCGCCGAGTCCGAGAATCTCGGCCAGGAAGCGCGCCGACATCTGCTTGTCGGTGCAGTTGACGATGGTGTGGTTGAACTCGACGGCCATCGATCCAGCGTACGCCGGGTTACTCGGCGCAGCCGCAGGACGTGCTCGGGACCAGCTCGTAGTCGAGGACGTGCCGAGCCGCTGGTGGGTTGGTGCGGTCGAGCAGCAGTTCAACTGCCTGCCGCGCGGTCTCCTCGATGGGCTGGCGGACGCTGGCGAGTGGCGGGATCGTCACCGTGCACTCGCTGGTGCCGTCGAACCCCATCACGGCCACGTCGTCCGGCACCTGCAGCCCGGCTTCCCAGGCCGCGAACAGTACGCCGAACGCCTGCTCGTCCGTCGAGCAGTAGATCGCCCGCGGCGGCCGCTTCTGCGCGAACCACGGCCGTACGGCGTCGCGCGCGGCGAACCGCGACACGGGCGAGGCGACGTACCGCGCCGAGGCTCGCGGATGGGCCTCCAGCGCGCGCTCGATCCCCCTGCGGTGTTCCGCCGTACCGGGTGAATCCTCGGGGCCGGTGACGACGCCGAGGGTCCGGTAGCCGTGTGACAGCAGGTGGCCCGCCGACGCCTCGGCGCCCGCGACGTAGTCGATCGAGAGCGTCGAAACAGTCACGCCCTCGGGCACAGGATGCAGTGCGACAACGGGTACGCCGGCGGACGCGAAGCGCTGGATCGCCGGCGCGACGAGCAGCGAGACGAGGACGACGCCGTCGACCTTGCGTTCGATGAACGAGCCGATGTGGGCCGATTCCTGTTCCGGGTCGCCGGCCGAGTCGCCGATCAGCAGCAGGTGGTCGTGCTGTCGCGCGTAGTTCTCCAGGTGTTCGGCGAGCGTGGCGAAGTACGGGTTGCGGATCTGCGGGATGAGGAGCCCGAGCGAGTACGTGCGTCCCGCGCTCAGCGCACGGGCGAGGATGTTCGGCCGGTACTCCAGCTCCGCCGCGGCCTCCAGCACGCGCCGACGGGTCTCCGCCGACACGGGCCGGGGGCCGTTGTTGAAGACGTAGCTGACGACCGCCGTGGACGTGCCGGCGCGTTCCGCGACGTCACGTGCGGTCGCCATCGATCTCCCCACGCCCCACAGCGTATGCCGTCCCCGCGGCCACGATCCGCGCTGTGATCTCCTCCGCCACCCCTTCGGCGTCGACGCCCGTGACGATCCGCACCGAGCCCCCAGGATCAGCGGTGAACGTACTGCGCCCGGCGCCGTCTCCACCAACCGTGATCGCCACCCGCCCGACCTCGGAGAACTCGAACAGTTCTGGGCGACTGAGCGCGAGCACCGCGACCGGGTCATGCGGGACGTTCCAGGTCTCGCTCCAGTACGCCCACCACTGCTCGATATCAGCCCCGAGTGCCGCTCCCAATGGCCCCGCGGCCCGAATCCGCTCAAGCCGCGACGCTTCGATCGTCACCTGCTGGGTGATCTCCAGCCCGGTGATCGTCGTCGGTATGCCCGCGTTCAGCACGGTCTGGGCCGCCACGTCGTCAGACTTGAAGTTGTGCTCCGACTTGTCGTCCCCGAACGACCCGCCCATCACCCACAAGTGCCGGATCCACCGCGCCACCTCAGGTTCGAGAGCGAGGGCGGCGGCCAGGTTGGTCAGCGGACCGATCGCGGCGACGTCGAGCTCACCAGGTTGCTCGCGTAGCCGGGCGACCAGCCGCTCCGGCGCGCTGTCGGCGCTGATGGTTTCGCGGGAGAGGTCGTCGTGCAGCGTGCCCTCGTGCCCGGCCCACCAGACCTTCCGCCCCGACAACGGCTCCACAGCACCTGGTACGACGACCAGGTCGCGGCCGGCCAACGCGGCGTACCGTCGCGCGAGTTGGGCGCGCAGCCGCGTGTCGCCGTACACCGTGTGAACCTCGAGCAGCTCGAGGTCCGGGCTGCCCAGGATCTGGGCCAGAGCCATGGCGTCGTCGACGTCGGAGCCGATATCGGTATCGAGAATGATGGATCGCACAGATCTCCTTACTTGAGCCCGGCACTCGACACGGACTGGACGAAGTACCGCTGGAAGCCGGCGATGACCACCAGCGGGATGACGGTGAGGACCACGGCGCCCGCGAAGACGAGACCGTAGTCGGTGAAGTTCTGGCCTTGCAGGTTGGACAGCGCGACCGGGCCGAGGATGTGCTTGGCGTCGGTGCCGATCAGCAGCGGCCAGACGTAGGCCTGCCATTGGAAGAGGAAGAGCATCAGCCCGGCGCCGATCAGGGCGGGCTTCGACAGCGGCAGGTAGATCCAGCGGAACACCCCGAACCAGCCCAACCCGTCGAGCCGGCCGGCCTCGACCAGCTCGGCCGGGATGCCGAGGAAGAACTGCCGCAGCAGGAAGATCGCCATCCCGTTGCCGATCCCCGGCAGCACCAGACCCGCGAACGTGTTGGTCAGGTGCCAGTCACGGAACATCGTCGACAGCGGGATCGCGATCGCGTCGAACGGCACCAGGAAGCTCAGTACGACGATGCCGAACACGAGCCCGCGCCCGCGGAACTGGAACGCCGCCAGACCGAATGCCGCGGTCGCGCAGACCGCGAGACCGATGACGACCGTGGCCGCGCTGACCAGGATCGAGTTGAGCGTCGCGCGACCGATCGCACTGTTCAATAGAGCGGAGTAGTTGGTGAGAGTCGGACGCAGCTCGAAGAACGTCTTCCAGGACAGCGGACTGAGGTTCGCGAAGGTCTCCGAGCCGGGACGCAGCGAGTTCGTCACGACCCAGAGCAACGGCAGAAAGAACAGAATGCCGACGACACCGCCGACCACCGAGAGGCTGACCCGTTTCACTGGTCACCTCGCAGCAGCCGGAACTGCCCGGCCACGATCGCCAGCGTCAGCGCGACCAGGATGACGACCTCGGCCTGCGCGACGTGGATGTCGCCGATCGCGTACGCGCGGCTGTACACGTCGTACATCAGCAGGTTGCTGTTGCCGTTCGGGCCGCCCTTGGTGAGGATCTGCACCGGCGCGAACACGAGCAGGTTCGAGACGGTGTCGGCGACCAGTACGAACGCCAGCGGACGACGTACCAGCGGGAGGACGACGGAGATCATCCGGCGCCACGGGCCGGCGCCGTCGAGCAGCGCAGCCTCGCGGACCTCTTCCGGGACCTCCTGGATGCCCGCGATCAGGAACAGCATCCAGTACCCGACGCCGATCCAGGACAGCAGGACGATCAGCGACGGCAGCACCTGACTCGGCGAGGTGAGGAACGGCTGCGCAGGCAGACCGAGCCGTTCCAGTACGCCGTTCGCGAGGCCGTCCGGCCGGTAGATGACACTCCAGATCACTGCCGACACCGCAGGCGGGGTGGCTATCGGCAGGATCACCAAGGTGCGCCACAACCGAGCGCCCGCGGCCCTCTGGGTGAAGAGGACCGCGAGCAGGAACGAGACCGCGACCTGGATCGGGTTCACCAGCACGGTGAAGAGCAGCGTCACGCCGACCGACTGCCGGAAGTCTTTGTTCGACAGCAGATCCGTGTAGTTGCCCAGGCCCGCGAACACCCGCCCACCGCGCAGGAGGCTCTCGGTGTAGAAGCTCTCCACCACCGCCGAGATCGCCGGGACGATCCGCAGGACAGCGAGACACACCAGCGCGGGGGCCAGGAAGGCGAGGGCAATCAACCCTTGCCTTTGCTTCACTTGATTGACTTCCAGGCGTCGGTGAGCTGCCTGGTTGCCTCCTGCAACCGGGTGTTCGGATCGGTCCCGTTCCGGATGTCGGCGAACGCCTTCCCCATGACTTCCTCGAACTGGATGTACCCGACACTCACCGGCCGCGACAGCGCGGTGTGCTCACTCTCGTACGTCGTGATCGCGGCAGCGCCGACCGTCTTCGCACCGGAGAACTTGTCCATCTGCGGGGTGTACTGCTTCTGCGCGTCGACATTCGCCGGGATGATCGTCGTCGTACTCGTGGTGGCCAGGTTGCCGGCCGCATCCAGCGTCGCGAACTCGAGGAACTTGCGCGCCATGCCCTGCTGCTTGGACGCCGGGTTGATGCCGAGCGACCACGAACCGGTCGGGGTGACCGGCTTGCCGCCCTGGAAGTACGGCATCGGGGCGACGCCCCAGTCGACCTTCGAGCTGCCGAAGATCTTCAGGTCCCACGGGCCGCCGACGAAGAACGCGACGTCACCGGCGGCGAACACCGGCCCGGTCTGGAAGCCGCCGATGCCACGCGGCGACAGTCCGCTCGCGAACGTAGCGCCGTACCACTGCATGGCCTTCTTCCAGCCGTCGGTCTCGACCGCCGGGGTGAGGGCGTCGTCGCCTTCGATCCCGGATCCGCCGCCGAGCGACTCGGCCAGCGGCTGCAGCTGGTAGTACGCCTCGGGCTGCTCCATGAACAGTCCGTACTTCGTGCCGCCCGACTGCATCGCCTTCCGGCCGGCGGTCTCGACCTGTTCCCAGGTCCAGCGCTGCTGCGGGTCCGCGGTCGGCGGCGTCACCTTCGCCTTGGCGAGCGCGGTCTTGTTGTAGAAGAGGAACTGCGTCGAGTTCCACATCGGCAACGACCACAGCTTGTCGCGGAAATGGTTGGTCTTGTACGCCGTCGCGCTGAAGGACGTCTTCACGTGCGCGTCGAGGTCGCTGAGATCGGTGAGGAACCCCTTCGCGGCCAACTGCGAGACCCGCGGCTCGTCGACCGTGTAGACGTCGATGCCGGTGTCCTTCGCGCTCAGCCGCTGCTGCATGGTCGCGTTGAACTGGTCGAACGGGATCTGGGTGTAGGTCACCTTGATCCCGGGGTTCTTCGCCTCGAAGGCCTTGATCACAGGCTGGTACGTCTCCGCGTTGTCGGTACCCGTGAACGTGATGGTCCCGGTCTGCGGACCGGGGTCCGCCGTCGCGCCGGAGCCGGACGAGTCGTCCGGCGAACCGCCGCAGCCGGCCAGCAGCAGGGCCGTGGCAATCGCCACGGCCGGAAGAGCGAAGAGGTTTCGCCGCACAGCGATCCCCTTTCCAGACAGAGGAGGTCTAACCGCTTAGACTCTAAGCGGTTAGACCTTGAGGTGTCCAGCACTTCGACCCGAACGCAGAAGCGCCCTCCACCGAGTGGTGGAGGGCGCTCGTCTCTGGTAGCCCCGACGGGATTCGAACCCGCGCTACCGCCTTGAGAGGGCGGCGTGCTAGGCCGCTACACAACGGGGCCAGAGGTGTGTCATCCGGACCTGACGGGCCGGGCAACGAGGTTGAACTCTACCGATTTTCACCGGTGCGGTCCAATCCGCTGGGGTACTAGGACTCGAACCTAGACTAACTGAACCAGAATCAGACGGGCTGCCAATTACCCCATACCCCAAAGGCATTTCACCGGGTCGAGAGTTTGTTTCCGCCCTCACCAACCCGGCTCGGAGAGCTTACCCGAGGCAGGGACCGGACAGCAAAACGGGCCCCACCGGCGGGATTGTCACTCCCGTCACACCCGTCCCGGGCCGGCGACCGGCACCGCGGTCAACGGCAACTCGGAGCGGTTGGCCAGTTTCATCCGCCCGGACATCCACCACGCGATCGCGCCGAACGCCACGAACTTCACCACGTCGATCGCCACCAGCGGCCAGGGCGCGTCCTTCACGCCGAGGCTCGCCCCGAGCGTGTCGGTCATCGCCGCGAACACGAACGTCACCACATTGTTCGCCGCGTGCGACGCGATACCCGCCTCCAGCCCGCCGGTCCGGAGGACGAGCATCCCCGCGATCAGACCGAACACGAGCCGGTCGACGAACAGCGCCGGGCTCTCCCACGGCCAGATCCCGTGCGCGGCGGTGAACAGGATCCCGGTGACGATCACGGCCACCAGCGAGGTCCGCACGAACGACCCGACGGCCTGCAGCAGGTACCCGCGGAAGAAGTACTCCTCCCCTGCGGCCTGGATCGGCGACGTCAGCAACGTGACCGCGATCACCGCGATCGCGTCCGGCGCCATGCCGCCACTGTGGCGTTCACCGGTGGCGAGCGGGACATTGAAGACCTCGATGATCGTGAACGCGATCAGTTCGAGCCCGATCGAGACCAGCGCGAACCAGGCCAGCGGGCGCCACCGCAGCCGGCCGACCACCGAGGACAGCAGGCCCGGGGTCTGCTTGTTCAGCGCCCGCGCGATCAGCACCGACAGCGGGATCAGCGAGATCAGGGTCAGGTTGATGCCCAGCAACCCGAACCAGGACAGCGTCCCCTCCGGGTCCTTCCGGATCGAGTACTGCACGGTCTGGATCACGACGCCGGTGATCATCCAGCCGACCAGGATCGTGAACGAGCCGAGGACGACGAACGCGCGCGGCGTGACGTCGTTGTCGAGCAGCCGCTGGTACGGCGTGGTCTGCCTGCTCATGACGTCGTACGGCGGGCGCGCTCGAGCCGGTGCAGAGACTTCTCCCGGCCGAGCAGTTCCAGCGACTCGAACAGCGGCGGCGAGATCCGGCGGCCGGAGATCGCCACCCGGACCGGGCCGAACGCGTTCTTCGGCTTCAGCCCGAGCCCGTCGATCAGCGCCGCCCGCAGCGCGGCCTCGATCGCCTCGGTCGTCCACTCGACATCTGAAAGCGCCTTCGCCGCGGCCGCCAGTATGGTGCCCGCGTCACCGGTCAGCACCTTCGCGGCGGCGTCCGGGTCGACCCTGAACAGGTCCTCGGAGACGAACAGGAATCCGACCATCTCGTCGGACTCCGACAGCGTGTTCATCCGCTCCTGCACGAGCGGTACGGCGGCCCGCAGTACCGCGAGCTGCTCCTCGGACGGCTGCTCCGGAAGCACTCCGGCCGTGGCGAGGAACGGGATCATCCGCTGCGCGAACTCCTCCTGCGGGAGCAGCCGCATGTGCGCGGCGTTGATCGCCTCGCACTTCTTCGGGTCGAAGCGGGCCGCGTTCGAGTTCACCTTGCGGATGTCGAACGCCTCGACCATCTCCGCCATCGTGAACACGTCACGGTCGTCGGCGATCGACCAGCCGAGCAGCGCCAGGTAGTTCAGCAGCCCCTCGGGCAGGAACCCGCGGTCGACGTACTCCGTCAACCCGGATCCCTTGTCGCGCTTGGACAGTCGCTTGTTTCCCTCGCCCATCACGAACGGCAGGTGCCCGAAGCGCGGCGTCCGGCCGCTGCCGACCCCGATGTCCGCGAGCGCCTCGTACAGCGCGATCTGGCGCGGCGTCGACGGCAGCAGGTCCTCGCCGCGGAGCACGTGGGTGATCTCCATCAGCGCGTCGTCGACCGGGTTCACCAGCGGGTAGAGCGGGTAGCCGTTCGCCCGGACCAGGACGTAGTCGCCGAGATTCTCCGGCAGGAAGGTGATCTCGCCGCGGACCAGGTCGTCGAACACGATCGGGTGGTCCGGCATCCGCAGCCGCACCACGGGCCGCCGGCCTTCGTCGGCGTACGCCTGGACCTGCTCTGGCGAGAGGTTGCGGCAGTGACCGTCGTACCCGCTGTGCTGGCCGGCCGTGCGGGCGGCCTCGCGGCGCTGGTCGAGCTCCTCCTGCGAGCAGTAGCAGTGATACGCCTTGCCGGCCGCCATCAGCTTGGCGACGACGTCCGCGTAGATGTCCATCCGCTCGGACTGCAGGTACGGTCCGAAGTCGCCGCCGACCTCGGGGCCCTCGTCCCAGGTCAGGCCGAGCCAGCGCAGTGCGTCGTACGTGTAGCGGTAGCCCTCCGCGGTGTTCCGGGCTGTGTCGGTGTCCTCGATCCGGAGCACCAGCTTGCCGCCGAAGTGCCGGGCGAAGGCCCAGTTGAACAGCGCACTGCGGATGTTGCCGACGGTGAGCAGGCCGGTCGGGGACGGTGGGAACCGGACCCGGACATCACTCGGCTCCAGATCGCCCAGTACGGCGTCAGTCACGCACGATCACCTTGTTCGTCAGGGTTCCGATTCCTTCGACGCTGATCGACACCTCGTCACCGGGCAGCATCGGGCCGACGCCCGCCGGGGTGCCGGTCAGCACCACGTCACCGGGCAGCAGGGTCGTGAAGGAGGTGATGTAGGCCAGCACCTCAGGGATGTCGAAGATGAACTGGGACGTGCGCCCGTCCTGCTTGGGCTCACCGTTCAGCTCAGTGCTGACCCGTACGTCCGACGCGTCGAACTCGGTGCTGATCCACGGGCCGAGCGGGCAGAACGTGTCGTACCCCTTGGCCCGGGCCCACTGCCCGTCGCTCTTCTGCAGGTCGCGCGCGGTCACGTCGTTCGCGATCGTGTAGCCGAAGATCACCTCGTTGACCCGCTCCTTGGGCAGGTCCCGGCAGATCCGGCCGATCACGATCGCCAGCTCGCCCTCGAAGTGCAGGTCGTTGGTCTGCTCCGGGTAGACGATGCCGTCCCGCGGGCCTATCACGCTAGTGTTCGGCTTCAGGAAGATCATCGGCTGCTGCGGTACGTCGTTGCCGAGCTCCGCGGCATGCGCCGCGTAGTTGCGCCCGACGCACACCACCTTGCTGCGCGGGATCACCGGCGCCAGCAGCCGGACGTCCGCGAGCTGCAGCTTCTCCCCAGTGAACTGCGCCGACCGGTAGAGCGGGTCCGAGTCGAGAACGTTGACAGTGCCGGTGAGGCCTTCGGGGTCGTCGGTCTCGACGACGCCGTACTTGGGCTCGTCGTCCACGGAGAATCTGGCGATACGCACGGGCTGAGCCTACCGGGGCGTGGGATGAGACAGTTATGCGGTGACTGTTGAGATCCGGCCGGCGCTTCCTGCGGAGTACGACGCTGTGGGCGAGCTGACCGTGGAGGCGTACTCGCACGACGGCTTCGTGCGTGGTGAGTACGCGATGACGCTGCGTGCCGCCGCGGACCGGGCCGCGAAGGCGGAGCTGTGGGTCGCGGCCGACTCGTCCGGGCTGCTGGGCACGGTTACCTACTGTCCTGTCGGCTCGGTCTACCGCGAGATCGGGCGGGACGACGAGGGCGAGTTCCGGATGCTCGGCGTGGCCGGTCGCGCACGCGGCTTGGGCATCGGCACCGCGCTGACCGAGCGCTGCATCTCGCGAACCCAAGAGCTCGGGCAGCGGCGAATCGTCATGAGCAGCGCCGTCTACATGACCACGGCGCACCGCATCTACGAACGCCTCGGCTTCGTCCGCCTGCCCGACCGTGACTGGTCCCCCATCCCGGGCGTCGACCTGTACGCCTTCGCCCTGGACCTATGACCATCACGCTCCCCCGCACCGAGTGGTCGTCGTACGCCGAGGACCACGCCCGCCACGTCGACGCCTTGCTGGCCGGCCACCTCGCCCGTCGAAAGCTCCGCGAAGCACATCCCGTCGAGGATTTCCTGTTCACCTATTACCCCACCCGCCCGAACCAGCTCCGCGTCTGGCACCCCGGCCCCGGCGTCCGCCTGCTCGACGCCCCGGAGTACGACACCCGCCGCGGCTATCTTCTGGCCGACGGGGCCGCCGCCCTCGATCCTGCCGAGATCGAACGCCGCGCGGACAGCATCAGGTGGATCCGGCGGCTGCTCGCGGCCACCCTCGATCGGCAGCCGCAGTTCGGGTGCTTCGGTCTGCACGAGTGGGCGATGGTCTACCGGTCTCCCGACGTACGGCACGCCTCCTGGCCGCTCCGGCTAGGTGCCGAGGGCACCGATCAGGTCGTGGAATCGCACAAGATCGGCTGCTCTCACTTCGACGCATTCCGCTTCTTCACCGACCCCGCGCGCCCCCTGAACACACTGCAACCCACACGCGAATCCCAGCCCGCGCTGGAACAGGGCGGCTGCCTGCACGCGAACATGGACCTCTACAAATGGGCGACCAAGCTGATGCCCTTCACCTCCAGCACACTGCTCCTGGACTGCTTCGAGCTCGCCCGCGACATCCGCACCCTCGACATGCGCGCCTCCCCGTACGACCTGGCCCCTCTCGGATACTCGCCCGTACGCATCGAAACCCCCGAAGGCAAAGCCGAATACACCGCCACCCAACGAACCTTCGCCGACCGCGCCCGCCCACTTCGCCACCAACTCGTAGCCCTCTGCGACGAGCTACTCGGCTAATCTCCCTGCATGGGAAAGATCGTCGCGATCGCGTTCGCCGTGCTGCTCGTTGCGATCGGCGGGGTCTGGACGCTCCAGGGGCTCGGCTACCTCAAGGGCAGCTCAATGACCGGCAGCACCCTGTGGGCAACGGTCGGCCCAATCGTCGCAGCCTTCGGCGTCGGCCTCCTCTACGTCGCAATCCGCGGCCCTAGGAAGCGCTGACCCGGAGCACTGCCCACTGGTAGTGCATGACGCGGTCGTCGTCCCAGGTCATCCACTGCTCCACCACGCCGTACCGACCGAGCACCTCGCGCAGTCCCTCGTCGCTGCGGATGCTGAAGAATCGACCGGGCCCGTAGCCCATGCCGTCCTCCCAGACGTGTTCGCGTCCGCTGACGTCGCCCCAGAGTCCGACCGCCAGCGGGGCGCCGGGCCGCAGCACCCGGATGATCTCCTGCAGCGCTTGGTCGAGGTCCTCGTCGGCCACATGCAGCAAGGTGCTCATCGTCCAACCGGCCTCGAACGTCGCGTCGTCGAACGGCAGGTCGAGCACTGACGCGACCTCCGCCCGCAGGCCGCGTTCGCGGCAGGCGTCGACGCTGGCCGGCGACAGATCCACGCCGGTGTAGGTGAAGCCCGCCGCCGCGATCGCCGCTCCGTCGCGGCCGGGACCGCAGCCTAGTTCGAGGACGGTGTCGCGGCCTTCGGCGCGGAGTTGGTCGAGGTACGCCGTACGCCGGGCGACTCGCGGCTCGGGGAGGTCGCGTTCGACGCGGTCCCGGATCTCGTTGGAGTAGTAGGTGATGAGGTCTTGCTCGCGTTCTGCGCGGGTCATGGCTTGGTGGCCTTCAGGGCGAAGAGGAGGGGGATGCGGGGTGCGGTGTCCGGGAGGCGCCACCAGCCGTTGGTGGTCTGTTGCATTGATGGCCAGCGGGGCCACGGGAGTACTTCGGACTCGCGGAGGCTGGTGAGTTGGAAGCCTGCGTCGGCGAGAGTCGTAGTGATCTCGCCGAGGCCGTGGCGCCATTCGTAGCTGGTCTGCCGGCCGGGCACCTCGTCGCCCGTGTAGGTGACGGTGGAGTCGTGAGCGATCGGGCCGCGGCCTTCGAGGTAGTCGGCGCGGAGCACCAGGTCCTCGGACTCGCCGGGCAGGGAGACCTCACGGAGCGCGTTGAGCAGCGGGTGGAACTCGACGATGTAGAGGACGCCGCCGGGTTTGAGCAGGTCGCGGACGACCTCGGCCCACTGCTTCAGTTCAGGCAGGTAACAGAGCGCGCCCTTGCCCGTGTAGACGATGTCGAACTGCCGTCCGTCGACCGCATCCAGGGCGTCGTACACATTGGCGTGTAGATAGTCGACCGCGACGCCCGCCTCGGCCGCGATCTGCCGTGCGGCCTCCAGCGACCTCTCGGACAGGTCGAGCCCGCTGGTCCGCGCACCCCGCCGCGCGAACTCGATCGTCTCGGTCCCCAGGTGGCACTGCAGATGCAGTACGTCGCGACCGTCGAGCGGACCGAGATCCTCCCACTCGTAGTCGGCGAACCAGAACTCCGCAGGCCGATCGTAGAAGTCACTCGCCGCATGCAGCGGCGCCCGCGCATCCCAGTCAGCCTGATTAGCGGCCACCATCCGCCGCGCCTGCGCATCCAGAGTCACACCCACCAGTCTCCCCACAGTCCACACAGGACCACCCGTCCGCCACCGCCCCAAACCAGTTCGGGGAGCCCCACCCTCCCAGAACAGGCAGCGTCGCTCCCCGAACTCACACACACTGACCCCCAAACCGGTTTGGGGAGCCCTGCCCCTCCCACACCAGGCAGCGTCGCTCCCCGAACTCACACACACTGACCCCCAAACCGGTTTGGGGAGAGCTTCCACCAGAACTGGGGAGCGCTGCTGCCCGATCCGGGAGGGTAGGACTCCCCACAACGCCCGGCCCGACAGCTGTCGAACTGCGCGCGATCGGTCGGCGGGGGGCACCTGTTGAGCTTGTGGGACTACAGCGTCGTGGTGGGGTGGAGACAGAACGTGGTGGGTGGCAACCTGCTATTTCCTGTTCAAGGCCACCGGTTCAGGGACAAGGCCTCCAGGAACCCCGGGCGGCGCGTGCAAACCCGTGTCGGATCGTCCGATTCGCTGGCCCTGGGCCTGCGTGGTTGTCCACGGATGGGTCCACAGGGCTGCCCGCTTTCCACAGTCTCCACAGGTCTTGTTCAAGGTTTGTGGATAAGGTTGAATAAGGGTATGGCACGGGTTGAGTTGCATCGGTGGCCTGGGCACCCGGACGGGTTCACCCGGGCGGAGCGTCTGGGTGGGTCGTACGAGCTGTATTTCCCCGACCCGCTCGTCGGACGTGAGTTCGACTTGTCCGACGACGTACTCGCGCTGCTCGAGGACGCCGCCGGCGATCTGGCCCGCCTGGACGCGACGGCCGCCGTACTGACCAACAGCGAGGCGCTGGCGCGGCTCCTGCTGCGCGCCGAAGCGGTCGGGTCGTCGCACATCGAGGGGCTCGTCGTCGGCGCGCGCCGGTTGCTGAAGGCCGACGTACTGCGGGAACGCATCAGCGACGTCACCGCCGAGGAGGTACTCGGCGCGGTGGACGCGATGACCTGGGTGACCGAGTCCGTCCAGGCCGGGGACAAACTCGAGGTCGACCACCTGCTCGAGGCGCATCGCCGGTTGATGGCGCAGTCGCCGCACCCGGAGTACGGCGGCGAGGTCCGCTACCTGCAGAACTGGATCGGCGGCCGCTCCCCCGCCGAGGCGTACTACGTGCCGCCGCCGGCGCAGGTGATCCCCGAACTGCTCGCGGATCTGATGACGTTCGTCCGCGAGTCGCGGCTGCCGGTGCTGGCGAAGACCGCGATCGCGCATGCGCAGTTCGAGACGATCCACCCGTTCGCCGACGGCAACGGCCGGACCGGGCGCGCGCTGATCCACCTGATCCTGCGCGCCGACGGCCTCATCACGCGCACCGTCCCACCGGTCTCGCTCTCGCTCGCCACCCACGCCACGGAGTACGTCGACGCACTGACAACCTTCCGGTACGTCGGACGCGCGACAACCGCGAAGGCCCGCGCGGCCGCGAACCCGTGGCTGGGAATGTTCGCAAAGGCCTGCACGCACGCGACCGCCGAAGCTGCACGCTTCGAGCAGACCGCCGCAGACCTCAAGGCCGAATGGCGGGAACGTGCGGCGCCGGTCCGCTCCGGCTCCGCGGCCGAACTCCTCATCGAGGCGCTGCCCGCCGCGCCGGTCCTGACGCTCGCGGCCGCGGCCCAACTCATCGACCGCTCCCAGCAAGCCGCGAACCAGGGCCTGGCCCGGCTGGTCGAGACCGGCATCCTGCGCGAGCTCACCGACGGACGCCGGAACCGGGTCTACGAGGCGCCCGAGCTGATCGACGCCTTCACGTTGCTGGAGCGTCGTTTCGCGAGTCCGGCCGCGGACACCCGGATCGAGCCGCCTAGCAGACCGGTCCCCACGAGGCCAGAACCGACACACTAGGCGGTTTGACTTTCCGGTCGCGATCGAGCAAGAATTCGAACACATGTTCGATCGTACAGGGGAGTTGTGATGCCGGAGGCGTTCGACTGGGACATCCTGCACCGGCCGTCGGCGATGGCGATGGTCCGCGGCCAGCTCGGGTTCAGCTGGATGGTGCTCTCCGGGCGGCTCGCCCAACTGACCGACGAGCAGTACTTCTGGCGACCGAGCAGCGAGGCGCTCACCGTCGTACGGCGGCACTATGCCGGGCGATTCCGGCCGCTCGGATCCGGTGAATGGGTCGCGCAGTGGCCGGACGAGCCGGACCATCGCGGACCGCGGACGATCGCCTGGCTGATCGCACACCTGACCGAGATGTTCTTCGAGCGCTGGGAGTGGACGTTCGGGGCGAGCCGGCAGGGGCGGGCCGACATCACCCTGCACGGCAACGCCCGGGACGCGGTCGCCTGGCTGACCTACTGGGTCGAGGCCTGGCAGGACGCGATCGCCAGCCTGGACGAGGACGCGGCGATGACGATCGGGCTGAGTCAGGCCAACGAACTGGACGCCGCCGAGCCGTTCGGTCATGTCGTCCTGCGGCTGAATCGCGAGCTGATCCATCACGGCTCGGAGATCATGACCCTCCAGGATCTCTATGCGGTCGCAGCGTGAGGACCACAAGATGTGCGACACGCGGCGTGGCGCTACCACAAGATCTAGATCGATCCGCCTAGCATCACTACTGTTGGTGGTTCGGGACGGTCAACACCACAAGATGTTGATCATTTCGAGGCAACAGGGGAATCCGGTGCGAATCCGGAGCTGCCGCGCAACGGTGTGCGGACGTGACGTCGAGTCGCGTCCGCGAGCCCGGATACCTGCCACCGGTGCGTGTACCGCCGGTGCACGCGGTCCGAGATCTCGCGGGTGGGTCGCAGGGCGTGACGGCAGGGTTCCCGGCCGGTGCCGCCGGTCCCGTCATGCGCCCGCTCGCGTGCTCCCGGGTCTCCGAACTCTTCTGGAGCGCACACCTGTGACCATTGCTTCCTCATCACCCTCGGTGGCGGCAGACCTTCGCACGGAGCTGACCGTCGTCCGCCGCGACGGCAGCAGTACGCCGTTCGACGCCACCAAGATCTCCGTCGCCGTGACGAAGGCGTTCCTCGCCGTCGAGGGCGCCGACGCGGGCGCCACGCACCGGGTCCGTGACCTGGTCGCCGACCTGACCGGCCGGGTCGTCGCCGCCTTGACCAGCCGCGGTGACACCCGCCGCAGCGTGCAGGTCGAGGACATCCAGGACCAGGTCGAGCTGGCGCTGATGCGCGCCGGCGAGCACCAGGTCGCCCGTGCCTACGTGCTGTACCGCGAGGAGCGGACCAGGGCCCGCACCCCCGCCGACCCGAGCGGTGTCACCGAGAAGCCGGCGCTGACTGTCCGCGCGGCCGACGGCAGCCGGTCCCCACTCGACGTCGACCGGCTCCGCGTGATCGTCGCCGAGGCCGCCGCCGGACTCGATGCGGTCGACCCCGAACTGATCCTGAACGAGACGCTCGGCGCCTGCTACGACGGCATCGCGCAGCACGAGGTCGAGCTCGCGCTGGTGATGGCCGCCCGGTCGTACGTCGAGACCGAGCCGCAGTACAGCTTCGCCGCGTCCCGCCTGCTCCTGGACCAGATCCGCCGCGAGGCACTGGGCCGCGTCCACGGCGAGCCCCGGCAGGCGAGCCAGTCCGACATGACCACGGCGTACGTCGACTACTTCCCGCGCTACATCCAGCTCGGTATCGAGGCCGGGCACCTGGACCCCGAGCTCGGCACCTTCGACCTGGAGCGGATTGCGGCCGCGATCCGTCCCGAGCGCGATCTCGACTTCACCTTCCTCAGCCTGCAGACGCTCTACGACCGGTACCTGCTGCACATCGACAAGGTGCGGTTCGAGTTGCCACAAGCCTTGTTCCTGCGGGTCGCGATGGGCATCGCGCTGCGCGAGGAGGATCGCGACGCGAAGGCGATCGAGTTCTACGAGGTGCTCAGCACCTTCCGGTTCATGACCTCGACGCCGATCCTGTTCAACTCCGGCACCACCCGGCCGCAGCTGTCGGCCTGCTTCCTCACCACCGTCGAGGACGATCTGGCCGGGATCTTCACCGGCATCCGCAACAACGCGCTCCTCGCCAAGTACTCGGGCGGCCTCGGCAACGACTGGACCCCGGTCCGCGGCATCGGCGCCCACATCCGCGGCACGAACGGCGAGTCCCAGGGCGTCGTCCCCTTCCTCAAGATCGCCAACGACACCGCCGTAGCCGTGAATCAGGGAGGAAAAAGAAAGGGCGCGGTGTGTGCCTATCTGGAGACCTGGCACATCGACATCGAGGAGTTTCTCGACCTGCGGAAGAACACCGGGGACGAGCGTCGCCGGACCCACGACATGAACACCGCGAACTGGGTTCCCGACCTGTTCATGCAGCGGGTCGAGGCCGGTGGTGAATGGACGCTGTTCTCGCCTGATGAGGTTCCGGAGCTGCACGATCTGTACGGCGCCGCATTCGCCGAGGCGTACGCCGGGTACGAAGCGGCCGCGGATCGCGGGGAGATCCGGGTGTTCAAGCGGGTGCAGGCGGTCGACCTGTGGCGGCGGATGCTGACCGTCCTGTTCGAGACCGGACACCCGTGGATCACGTTCAAGGATCCGTGCAACCTGCGGTCGCCGCAGCAGCACACCGGCGTCGTCCACTCGTCGAACCTGTGTACCGAGATCACTCTCAACACCGGTCCCGACGAGATCGCGGTCTGCAACCTCGGCTCCCTCAACCTGGTCGCCCACCTCACGCCGGACGGCCTGGACACCGGCCTGCTCCGCGACACGGTCCGGGCGGCGGTGCGGATGCTCGACAACACGATCGACGTGAACTTCTACACGACCCCCGAGTCGGAGCGGTCGAACCTGCGGCACCGGCCGATCAGCCTCGGGTTGATGGGGTTCGCGGACGCGCTGTTCACGCTGCGGATCCCGTACGCGTCCGACGCTGCGGTCGAGTTCGCGGACCGCTCGATGGAGGAGATCAGCTACCACGCGATCGAGGCGTCCAGTGAGCTCGCCGCCGAGCGCGGCCGGTACTCGTCGTACGACGGATCGCTGTGGAGCCTCGGGATCCTGCCGATCGACTCGCTCGACCTGCTGCACACGGCACGCGACGGTGACGTGATCATCGACCGCGACACGCACCTCGACTGGGACGGTCTGCGCGCGAAGGTCCTGCGTGACGGCATGCGGAACTCCAACGTGATGGCGATCGCGCCGACCGCGACGATCTCCAACATCTGCGGTGTGAGCCAGTCGATCGAGCCGACGTACAGCAACCTGTTCGTGAAGTCGAACATGTCCGGCGAGTTCACCGTCGCCAACCCGTATCTGGTGGCCGATCTGAAGGAGCGCGGGCTCTGGGACCAGGTGATGGTGTCGGACCTGAAGTACCACGACGGCGTGCTCGCGGGGATCGAGCGGATCCCTGCGGACCTGCGGGAGCTGTACGCGACGGCGTTCGAGATCGACCCGATGTGGCTCGTGAAGGCGGCGTCGCGGCGGCAGAAGTGGATCGACCAGGCGCAGTCGCTGAACCTCTACATGGCGAAGCCGTCGGGTCGGGCGCTCGACGAGCTTTACCGGTCAGCTTGGCGTTATGGCCTCAAGACGACTTATTACCTGCGTTCCCAGTCAGCAACCCATGTCGAGAAATCCACACTGCAGGGCACCGACGGCCGACTCAACGCCGTACCCGTATCCATCCCCGAGCCCACCGGAGCGGTCTGCTCCATCGACGACCCCGACTGCGAGGCCTGCCAGTGACCACCGGACTGAGCGAGATCAACCTGGGCGCATCCCGGGTGCAGGTCACCGACAAGGCGATGATCAACTCCCGCGCCGACGTGAACCAACTGCTGCCGTTGAAGTACACGTGGGCCTGGGAGAAATACCTTGCCGGATGCAACAACCACTGGATGCCGACCGAAGTCTCCATGCAGGCGGACATCTCGTTGTGGAAGTCGAAGGACGGCCTGACCGACGACGAGCGTCTGATGCTCAAGCGGAACCTCGGGTTCTTCGCCACCGCGGAGTCCCTGGTCGCGAACAACATCGTGCTCGCCGTCTACCGCCAGCTGAGCAACCCCGAATGCCGGCAGTACCTGCTCCGCCAGGCGTTCGAGGAGGCCGTGCACACGCACACCTTCCAGTACATCTGCACGTCACTCGGGCTCGACGAGGGCGAGTTGTTCAACATGTACCGCGAGGTGCCGTCGATCTCCGACAAGGACGCGTGGGCGCTGAAGTACACGCAGCATCTGGAGGACCCGGATTTCCGCACCGGTACGCCGGAAGCGGACACCGCGTTCCTCCGCGACCTGATCGCGTTCTACGTGGTGTTCGAGGGGATGTGGTTCTACACCGGGTTCGCGCAGATCCTGTCGCTCGGCCGGCGGAACAAGATGGTCGGAATCGCCGAGCAGTACCAGTACATCCTGCGCGACGAGTCGATCCACCTGAACTTCGGCATCGACTGCATCAACCAGATCAAACAGGAGAACCCGCACCTGTGGACGACCGCGTTCCAGGCCGAGGTCCGGCAGATGCTGACCGAAGCGTGCGAGCTGGAAGTCGCGTACGGCCGCGCGACCATGCCCAACGGGATGCTCGGGCTGACCGCGGACCTGTGCGAGCAGTACATGCACTTCGTCACGGACCGCAGAGCAGAACAAATCGGTATCGAACCGATCTTCGGTGAAACGCGGAACCCCTTCGGATGGATGTCAGAGGTGATGGACCTGAAGAAGGAGAAGAACTTCTTCGAGACCCGGGTCATCGAGTACCAGTCCTCGAGCGGACTCAGCTGGGACTGACTCGATCCGGATCCATCACAGACAGGGAGGCCCGCGGTGCAACTCGCCGCTCCGCGGGCCTTCCGCCTCAGGCCGCGTACTTGCGGATGAAGTCGAGGGCGGTGCGGGCGACCTCTTCCCAGCCGTGGTCGATCACTAGTGAGTGGCCGCGTCCGGGAAGCTCGACGAACTCGGTGATGCCGGGGTTCTTGGTGTGCTGCTTGTACGCCGCGTGCGTGATCGCGTGCGGCACCGTGTGGTCCTTCTCCCCCGAGATCAGCAGGATCGGACCGCGGTTGTCCGCCTTGTAGTCGACCTTGGTCTCGCTGAACGGGTTCAGGTTCGCCACCGCGGCCTGGAAGATCGGTACGCCGGACGCCGCGACGTGGAACTCGTCGTACAGCTGCCGTGCCTCCTCCTCGTCGAGGTTGTTCGCCCAGCCGTACTTGAACTCGTCGAACGTCAGCGTCACGGACCGGCGGGCGTTCGCCGGGTTCCCGAGCACCGGCGAGCCGGCCTTCAACGCGGACGGCGGCAGCGGCAGTACGCCGCGACCCGGGGCCGGATCGATCGACACGGTGACGGCGGCCGCGCCGGTACCAGCGATCTTTTGCGCGATCAGCCCGCCGAACGAATGCCCGACCACGGCCGGCTTGCGGTCCAAGCCAGCGATCGCTTCGAGGTAGTGGTCGGTGACTGCCTGGACCATCTTGCGCGCGAACACCTCGGGATGGTCGCGCGCCTCGGCCACCGTCTCCGGATCGTCCGGCCAGCCGGGTGCGATGGTGCTGTAGCCGTTCTCCTCGAACAACCGGCGCCAGCGGTCCCAGCTGCTGGACAGCAGCCAGAGACCGTGGACGAACACCACCGGTTGCTTGCCGGATGCGTTGGCCCCCTGGACTTCAGACTGTTCGCGATCAGTCAGCGACATAGTCCCCTCCTCGGACTCGGAATGCTAGCGATGCTAGTCCTGCGGCACCGGCGCGCCCAGCAGTCGAAGAAATGCGAGCGCACCCGCACTAACTGGCTCAGTCGAGGAGCGCGATGATCTCCGCCGTCGAGCCGGTCTCGCCCAGTCGCGGGAAGATCCAGTTCAGGGAGTTCTCGTGGGCGGAGGCGGACAGGTCGGTCATCGCGTCGGTGGCGAGGGTGACGTGATAGCCGTGCTCGTACGCCGCTCGCGCGGTCGACTCCACGCCGATACTGGTAGCGACGCCGGTCAGCACGATCTGCGTGATGCCGCGCCGGCGCAGGTGTACGTCGAGGTCGGTGCCGTGGAACGCGCCCCAGTTGCGCTTCGTCACGACGATGTCCTCGGCGTGACCGGCCAACTGGTCGACGATCTGATCGGCGCCCAGTGGCTGGGTCGCGCCGGCCGACCGTGCAGCTTGCTCGGTACGGCCGGTCGGCCGGTCGCCGCCGTCGGCCGCGAAGCTGACCCGGACAAGGACCACCGGGAGGTCGTGCTTGCGAAAGGTATCGGCGAGCTCGACGGTCTTGCTGATGACGTCGGCGGTCGGATGCGGCGCACCGGGGAGTACGGCGACACCGTTCTGCAGGTCGATGACGACGAGGGCGGTCTTCGGGTCAAGGGTGGTGACAGGCACGGATGAACCTTCCTATTCGGGTAGATCGAGGAACATGACCAGTGCGAGCAGACCGGCGACGACGAGCAGGAAAATCGCCAGCTCGTGCAGTCCGGCCGTGGTTGCGCCGTACTGGAAGAAGTGGGCGTTCGCCGCGGCGGAGATGAGCGCGCCGACGTACACGCAGGTTCGGAGCAGGCCTGCGGACGAGCCGATCCGGGCCGGATCGGCCTGCTGGTACAGGGCGGTCTGGTTGGCGAGATTATTGAGGCCCTGCGGTACGCCGGCGATCACGCCGACGACGGCGAGGATCCAGATCGGCGTACTCGGGCCGACGAACAACTGCGCCGCCGCGGCCACCAGCAGAAAGAGGCCTCCGGCAACGAGTTTGCCGCGGATCGCTGCCCGCCGGCCCGTCAGCGCCGTGACCACCACGGCCGCCAGGGACAGCGGCAGCAGAAGCAGCCCGGCTGAGGACGCACCGAGTCCACGGGACTCCTCCAGCCATTGACTGAATCCGTAGAGGAACGAGTACGCGCCCACGAACGCGAGCACCTGACGTGCGTAGGTCAGGATCAGCGGCCGGTTCCCGCCCAGCACGCGCAGGTCGATGAACGGCTCCACGACCCGCAACTGCGCGACCACGAACGCAGCGCCGAGGACGAGCGCGAGCACCAGCAGGTACCAGCGCGAGACCCGCGGCTGCATCAGGAAGAACATCAGCGAGACCAGCGTGGTGGTGAACAGCACGATGCCCACGTAGTCCAGTCCACCGGCGCCCCGCGAACGTGCGCGCCGCGGCAGCCAGAGCGCACCGAGGACCACGCAGATCACCGACAGCGGCACGTTGATCGTGAAGATCAAGTGCCATCCCCCGAGCCCGATCAGGAGGCCGCCCAGCGTCGGGCCGATCACCGCGATCACCTGGTTCGCGATCGACAGGCTGCTCAGGATGACGGCGGGTGTGTCCATCCCGGTCCGGTCGGCCTCGCTGCGGATCAAGGACATCGACGCCGGGTACGCCGCCGACGTACCGAAGCCGAGGAGGACGCGCGAGACGATGAGTACGCCGAGGTTGGGGGCCAGCGCGCCGAGCAGACCGGCCAGGCCGACGAGTGACGTGGCGAACAGGTAGAGCGGTCGCGGACCGAACAGATCGATGAGTCGGCCCATCACAGGCTGACCGACCGCGGTGGCCAGGTACAGGCCGGTGACCAGCCAAGCGGTCTGCGACGGCGGTACGCCGAACGCGGCGCCGATCGGGATCAGCGCGACCGCGAGCATCGACGAGTTGATCGGGTTCAGGATCGACCCGACAAGCATCGGTGCGATCAAATGCCGATCGAAGCGCTGGGTCAACGCCCGGTCGCCGCCTCGACCGCGTGGTCCAGCAGCGCGAGCGCCTTGATGATGGCCCGCCGCTCGGCCTCCGTGCAGTGGTCCTGCAACGTCCGCGCCAGCCATTCCTGCCGGACCTTGCGATCCCCCTGCAGGCGATGCCGCCCGGCCGAGGTCAGCGACACGACGTGCCGTCGGCCGTCCTCGGGATCGGGGTGCCGCTGGATCAGATCGGCGTCCCGGAGCGCGGCGACGATCGCGGCCATCGACTGCGGCCGGATCCGCTCCGCCGCGGCCAGCTCACTCGCCGACGCCGGCCCGTCCTTGTCCAACCGGCTCAGCACCGACGACTGCGACGGCGTCAGATCATCGGTCTCGGCCAGCGCCTTCAACTGCCGCTTGACGCGGCCGAAGACGACCCGCACCTCACTGGCCGCGCGTGCCGCGGACGCTGAGATCTCCATGTCGCCCACCATAACTCATCAGTCCAGACTGATCAGTTCGGGCTGTCGTTCGAGCACCTGGCAGCGCGGCAACCACTTTCCGGAATCCCTGGACACGGCACCGCGGGCCGGACTAACGTCTCAGCTCAACCAATTCTATTCACCGTGAGAATAAATGACGAAGATGGTACAAGGCCCCAGGACGGCGAACCGTGGAGCGATCATCGCCGCGCTGCTGTCCGGGTCTGGGATCGACCGGCGGCAACTGGTCGAGCAGACCGGACTCAGCTGGGCCACAGTGGCCCGGATCGTGGACGACCTGCTCGCCGACGGGCTGGCCCTGGAGCAGCACAAGATCGTCCGGGAGGGCCCGGGCCGGCAGGCCGCGGCACTCGGGTTCAACCCGCGGTCCGGGCTGGTCTGCGGGATCGATCTCGGCGGCACGTACTGCCGGACGGTGATCGCCGACGGCGTCGGTTCGGCGATCATCCGGTGCCGGGACGAAACACCGCGGGACCTGGGCGCCGCCGAACTGGCGTCCTGGACCGCCGACCGGGTGCTCGGGCTGGTCGAGCGGTACGGCGACGGCGTACCGCTCAGGTCCGTCGCGATCGGCCTGCCCGGTGTGGTTGCCTCGACCAAGGACCGCGTGGTCGGCGCGTTCAACCTGCCGCAGATCCTCGGCACCACCTTCGTCGAGACCGTCGGCTCCGAGCTCGGCGTACCAACGATCATCGACAACGACTCCAACCTGGCTCTGCTCGGCGAGCTGCACTACGGCGACCTGCCCGCGGACGACACCGTCGTACTGCTCAGCCTGGGCACAGGTCTCGGCTCGGCGGTGGCCTTCAACCGGCAGGTCCTCGCGGGCTCCGAGGGTCTGCTGGGCGAGTTCGGCCGGCTGCGGTTGCCCGGCCGCAAGGAACGTCTGCGGGACCTGCTGTCCGGGGCGGGGCTGCTGTCGCTGGCCCGGGCGTCCGGGCACCGGCTCCGCTCGGCCGACGCGGTCTTCGCCGATCCGGACCGTTTCGGCAGCCTGGTCGACGACGTCCAGGACGCACTGCTGCACCTGGTGTCGATCGTTGCCCTCGCCTACGAACCGGGCACGGTGGTCTTCGCCGGTGGCTTCGCGGGCGCGTTCAGCGACGCCGTACTGGAGTCGGTCGGCGCCGAGACGTACGAGACCGTCGGCGTCCGCAGCGACCTGCGGCGCTCGGTACTCGGGGAATCCGGCGGCCTGCTGGGCGCGATAGCGGCCGCACTGGGGGGCTACTACACCTCGATCGGGGTGGCTCGTCACCAGGTCGCCGCGATCACCACCTCCGACCTCGGCGTCGCGGCCCTGCTGGACGACTGCGCCGTCGATCACTCATGAGAGGAACTGGCATGCAGCGCTGGAAGACCATAGCTGTCCTCGCGTCGATCTCAGCCGTCCTGACCAGCGTCGCCGCGTGCGGCGGTGGCGACTCGAGCAAGTCCCAACCGGGGAACGAGCTGACCGTCTGGATGATGACCGGCGGCCCCGGCGACAACAAGATCATCAACGACGTCACGAAGCAGTTCAACGAGAAGCATCCCGACGTGAAGGTCACCGTCGAAGTGCAGCAGTGGGACAACATCGTCACCAAGCTGACCACGGCGCTCGCCTCCGACAGCCCGCCGGACATCGTCGAGATGGGCAACACGCAGACCCCACTGCTGACCGCGTCCGGAGCTCTGGCCGAGCTGACGGAGCAGAAGGGCGAGTTCGAGTCGTCCGACGAGTGGCTCGCCGGGCTGGCCGGACCGTCGACGTACCAGGGCAAGCTCTACGCCACTCCCCTGTACGGCGGAACGAAAGTCGTCATGTACAGCAAGAAGATGTTCGCGGCCGCGGGCATCGCCAAGCCGCCGGCGACCGTCGACGAGCTGATCGCGGACTGCGGGAAGCTCGCGAAGGCGCACACCGCGACGCCGAACTTCTCCGCCTTCTACATGCCCGGCCAGTACTGGTTCGCCGGGATGCCGTTCCTGTTCGGCAAGGGCGGCACGATCGCCACCGAGAAGGACAACAAGTGGACCGCGCAGCTGAGCAGCCCGGAGAACCAGGCCGGGCTCGCCGAGTGGAAGAAGTTCCAGAACGCCTGCTCGACGCCGTCCTCGATCGGCGCCGACACCGACAGCCCCGACCAGGACCAGGTCTTCGCCGACCAGAAGGCCGCGATGATCTACGTCAAGGCGTGGGAGCCCGGCGCGGTGGCCGAGAAGAACGCCAAGTCCGGCGCCGACGCCGGCTACTTCATCATGCCCGGCTACGAAGCGGGTAAGCCGCTGCCGGTGATCGTGGCCGGCTCGACGATCGGCATCGCCCAGAACAGCCCGAACAAGAACCTGGCCGTCGACTGGCTGAAGGCTGTCACCGGCAAGACGTTCCAGCAGACGATGACCCAGACGATCCATCAACTCCCGGTCGTCGCCGCCTTCCTGCCGACGGGCAACGTGCCCGAGGTGCTGAAGCTCGGCGCGCAAGCAGCCACGGTCAGCCAGGCACTGCCGTCCACGCCCGGCGAGGCGACGCTCGAGACCGAGAGCTACAACGAGCAGTTCTTCTCGAAGATCGCCAAGGGTGCCGACATCGCGAAGTCCGCGCAGGAGTACGACAAGCACGCGACCGAAGCGTTCAACGCCCAATCCGGACAGCGCTGACGGCCGATGAGCTCGCTGACCCAGGAGACCGCATCGGTCACGCCGCGCACAGACCTTGCTGTGCGCGGCAATCGGCTCGCGCGGCTCACGCCGTACGGGCTGATCGGACCGGCGTTGATCGCGTTCGCGGCCGTGCTCGGCTATCCGATCGTGCGGCTGATCTGGCTGTCGTTGCAGGACTTCGGGCCGCGGTCGCTGTTCACCGGGGAGGCTCCGTTCGTCGGCCTCGACAACTTCACCCGGGTGCTGGCGGACAGCGACTTCTGGTTCACGCTGCTGCGGACGTTGATCGTCAGCGTCGCCTGCGTCGGCGGTCTGATGGTGATCGGCTTCCTGCTGGCCTCCCTGCTGATGCAGGTGTCGGCCTGGGCGCGCGTGCTGCTGTCGGTCTGCCTGGTCTTGGTCTGGGCGATGCCGATGGTGTCGGCGACGATGATCTGGCGGTGGTTGTTCGAGCCGCAGTACGGCGTACTGAACTGGGTCATCACGCAGGTCAAGGTGTTCGGTGACTTCTCCGCGCACGACTGGTTCTCGTCGCCGAGTCAGGCGTTGTCCCTGATCATCGCGCTGATCGTCTGGAAGGGCCTGCCGTTCGTGGTGCTCACGCTGTACGCCGCGATGGGCCAAATACCCGGGGACCTCTACGAAGCGGCCGCTCTGGACGGCGCCGGACGGTGGAACGTCGCGCGGCACGTCACGATGCCGATCCTCGGCCCGGTGCTCGCCGTACTCGTGCTGCTCGAAGTGATCTGGTCGGTCAACTCGTTCACCCCCATCTGGGTTCTGACCCAAGGCGGCCCCGACGGCGGTACGACGACCCTCGGCGTCTACTCGTACCTCGAGGCCTTCACCCGCAACGACTACAGCGGCGGCGCGGCGATCGCGATCATCACGGTGCTGCTGCTCGCCGTACTGTCCGTGCTCTACGTACGGCGGTTGTTCGCGCAGGACGAGGCGATCGCATGAGGAGAAAGCGCGCGCTACCGAACACGATCGCGGTACTCGTCTCGCTGGTGGTGATCTTCCCGGTCTACTGGATGTTCGCGACCGCGCTCAAGCAGCCCGGCAAGATCCTGTCCGCGACGCCGGAGTTCCTCCCCTGGCCGCTGAGCCTGGAGAACTTCCGTACGGCGCTCACCCACGGCCCGTTCCTGCACTACGTCCGCAACTCGTTGCTCGTCTCGGTGTCGACCGTGCTGATCGCACTGGTCGTTGCCCTGGGCGCCTCGATCGCGCTGGCCCGGTTCCGGTTCCTCGGCCGCCGGGCGTTCCTGGTCGGGCTGGTGCTGGTCCAGATGGTGCCGGGCTCCGCGATGGTGATCCCGCTCTACCTGATGCTGCGCTCGGTCGGCGCGATCGACTTCGTCCCCGGACTGATCATCACCTACATGACGTTCGTCCTGCCCTTCACGATCTGGACCTTGCGCGGCTTCGTGGCCGGGATCCCGCTGGAGCTCGAAGAGGCCGCGATGGTCGACGGCTGCGGCCGGTTCGGCGCGTTCTGGCACATCCAGCTCCCACTGCTCGCGCCGGGCATCGTGGCCACCTCGATCTTCGCCTTCATCAGCGCCTGGGACGACTACCTGTTCGCCTACGTGTTCCTGAAGTCGCAGAACAACTACACGCTGCCGGTCTGGCTGGTCTCGTTCCAGACGTCCGACGGCATCGACAACGGCGCCACCATCGCGGCGTCGGCGATCTTCTCGCTCCCCGTGCTGATCGTCTTCCTGCTGATCCAGCGCCGGCTGGTGGGCGGGATGACAGCCGGTGCCGTCAAAGGCTGATTTCCCTTGGAGGAAGTAGTGAACGCAGAGCTCAACCGGCTCGCCCACGGTGTGCTGTTTCCCGCGCTCGGCCGTCCGAAAGTGCCGAACTGGGTGCCGTCCCGGATCGAGGCCGGCCTCGGCGGGTTCGTGATCTTCGGCAAGGACATCGCCGGCGGTCCGCCGTTCCAGCAGTTGGCCGCGCAGTTGCACGGTCTGCGCGACCATGTGCTGCTCTCGATCGACGAGGAAGGCGGTGACGTCAGCCGGCTCGCGGATCTCGGCGGGTTCTCGATGCCCGGCAACCGCGCGTTGGGCGAGCTGAACGACGTGGAGCAGACCCGGAAGGCGGCGTACCAGATCGGGCTTTCGCTGGTCGAGGCCGGGATCGACTGGGACCTGGCACCGGCGGTCGACGCGGCCGTCAACCCGCTGAGCCCGAACGGGATCCGTTGCTTCGGGGCAGATCGGGGGCTGGTCAGCCGGCACACAGCCGCCTGGGTGGAAGGCATGCAGGCAGCCGGGGTCAGCGCGTGCGCGAAGCACTACCCGGGTCACGGTCTCAGCGGTACCGATGCCCACCTCGCCACGCCGCTGGTCGACGTCTCGCGGGAGGAACTGCTGACGAGCTACCTCGATCCGTTCCGAGCGGCGATCGAGGCCGGCGTCGACAGCATCATGGTGTCGCACGACCTGGTGCCGCAGGTGGACGACGTACCGTCGACGATCAGCAAGGTCCTGTTGACCGACATCCTGCGTGGAGAACTCGGGTACGACGGGGTGGTGATCACCGATGCGCTCGAGATGTACGGGATCGCGGACGTGGCGCCGCTGCCCGAGGCCGCCGTACGGGCGATCGAGGCCGGAGCCGACGCGCTCTGCCTCGGGTCGTGGGCCTTCCTCGACGACGTGGATGCGGCTGCGGCCGCGTTGGTCGACGCCGTTGAGAGCGGACGGTTGCCGTTGGAGCGGTTGGAGCAGGCGAACGAGCGGCTGGCTCGGCTGGGGACACGACCCAAGGCGGACGTGGCGGAGCGAGACAACGAGTTGGGCTCGCGGTTGGCTGAGCAAGTCGTCGTGACGCACGGGGATGCGCGGGTGCGGAGTGACGCCGTACTGATCATTCGGTTGGAGCCGACGCACTCCCCTGCCGCTGGATCGTCCGGGTGGGGCGTGGAGACGCTGCTGCGGGATGCAGGCAAGGTTGTCGAGGGCATCGGCTTGTCGGGGTCGACGTACAACGGGCCGGGGATGGCGCGGGCCGGCGTCGGGGAGTTCCGGTCGGAGTACGGCGCCGACAGTCAGGTGGTGCTGATGGTTCGGGGCGCGCATCGGTTCGACTGGCAGGAGAAGCTGATCGCCGAACTGCAGACCCAGCACCCGGACATGATCGTCGTCGACATGGGCGTGCCCGGTGTCGACTACTCGGGCTTCGCGGGCTGGATCCAGACCTTCGGCAGCGCCCGGGTCTGCTCCGAAGCAGCCGCCCGCCGGCTCCTGATCAGCTGACCGCGACCTCGAGTACGCCGATCACCTTCTCGAGCCGCGCGGCCACCCGCCCGGCGTCGAAACCGTTGCCTTCGACGACGATCCGCAGCTCGCCCCGGTCCAGTGACAGGGCGAGCTCGCGGACGTCGTACGGATTGAGCAGTACGGCGATCCGCGCCAGCATTCCGCCCGTCTCGACAACCTCGGCGGTGAAGACCGTCATCGTGCGCTCGACGGCGAGCAGACTCATCGCACGACCTCCTTGTGGCGCAAGAGGCCGAACGTGAAGCCGTCGACCAGGGCCTCCCAGGACGCCTCGACGATGTTGTGGCCGACGCCGACCGTCACCCACGAGCCCTCGCCGTCCGCGGTCTCGATCAGCACTCTGATCACCGCGTCCGTCCCGTGCCCCTGGTCGAGGATGCGGACCTTGTAGTCGACCAGCTCGAACTTGTTCACCACCGGGTACGCGCGCTCGATCGCCGTCCGCAGCGCGTGGTCGAGCGCGTTGACCGGGCCGTTGCCCTCGCCCGTGACGATCTCCCGTTCGCCGCCCGCGACCAGCTTCACCGTCGACTCGGACACCGCCTCGCCGTCGGCGCGCGACTCGGTGATGACGCGCCAGGATTCGACGTCGAAGTACGACGCGCGCTGCCCCGTCACCTCTTCGGTCAGCAGCAATGAGAACGACGCGTCCGCGGCCTCGAACGTGTACCCGCGCGACTCCATCTCCTTGACCCGCTCGGTCACCCGGGTGACCACGTCGCGGTCGTTCCCGAGGTCGAACCCGAGCTCGCGGCCCTTCAGCTCGACACTCGCCCGGCCCGCCATCTCGGACACCAGCATCCGCATGTCGTTGCCGACCTTGGCCGGATCCGTGTGCTGGTAGAGATCCGGGTCCACCTTGATCGCGCTGGCGTGCAGGCCCGCCTTGTGGGCGAACGCGGACAGGCCGACGTACGGCTGCCGGGTCGACGGCGGCACGTTCGTCACTTCGGCGATCGCGTGTGCGAGCCGGAACGACTCGGCGAGATTGCCCTCCGGGAGCAGCCTCAGGTCGCGCTTCAGCTCGAGGTTGGCGACGATCGCCAGCAGGTCGGCGTTACCGGTGCGTTCGCCGTACCCGTTGATCGTGCCCTGGACGTGCGTGACGCCGGCCTCGACGGCGGCGATCGTGTTCGCCACCGCGCAGCCGGCGTCGTTGTGACAGTGGATGCCGAGCCTGGCCCCGGTCGATTCGAGTACGTCGTGGACGACGTCCTGGAGCTCCCGGGGCAAGGTCCCGCCGTTGGTGTCGCACAGGGCGACGACGTCGGCGCCGGCCTCGGTGGCTACGCGTACGACCTCGAGCGCGTAGGCCCGGTTCGCGCGGTAGCCGTCGAAGAAGTGCTCGGTGTCGAGGAAGACCCGCTGGCCGTTCTCCCGCAGGTGCCGGACGGTGCCGGCGACCATCCGGAGGTTCTCGTCGAGCGTCGTCCGCAACGCCCGCTCGACGTGTGCATCGTGGCTCTTGGCAACGAGTGTGACCACGCCGGCGCCGGACTCCCGCAGCGCGGCGACCTGCGGGTCATCAGCCGCGTTGGACTCCGGCTTGCAGGTCGCACCGAAGGCCGCGAACGTCGCGTTCCGTAGGTGCAGCTCGGTCTTCGCCCGCTCGAAGAACTCGGTGTCCTTGGGGACGGCGCCCGGCCAGCCGCCCTCGATGAAGCCGACCCCGAGCTCGTCCAGGTACTGCGCGATGGCGATCTTGTCGGCCACGGACAGCGCCAGACCCTCCTGCTGCGCACCGTCGCGCAGGGTGGTGTCGTAGACGTGGAAATCGTCCGAGATGCTCATGGGTCGGCCTTCCGCGAGGGGTCTGTCGGGCAAACAAAAAACCTCCCGCAAGGTGCGAGAGGTCTGCGCGCTCAGGTACAGCTTGCCGAGCGCGCCTAGGAAATAATCACCCGATAGTGCTTCATGACGTTTCGCAGTCTGCCACACAATGTCCGGACCATGACGAGCCTGTCTCGCATCACGAACATTCAGTACTCCCCGCAATACTCCAGCGCCCGCCCCAGTCCAGTCGCGGCCGCCCTCACCTACCCCGCCACACCGCGTGACCAGCACCGCGTGATCCACGGCACGTCTGGGACAGAACACGAACGGTTATCCCCTCGAATGCGTACCGGGCCGAGCGGGCCGGCGGAGGGCTGTGGGGTTCAGGCGGTGAGGGACCAGCCGGGGTCGTCCCAGGCGGTGTAGAAGTCTTCGCGGGTGAGGGGGCGCAGACCCCAGTCCTCGCGGTCCAGGGACTGGTCGGTGAGCATTCCCTCGTCGTCCTCGAGGCGCTGCCACCAGTACCGCCGTACCTCGCCGTCCTCGCCGACGCCGAGCTGCCGGACGACGACCCACTCCCGCTCGTGCCAGACCGCCTCGTACAGCCAGTCGGTGCCGTAGTCGTCGACAGCCGCGCCGTACGTCCGCGACGCCGTCCCCCGATCCAGATCCCGAATCAGCTCCACGGTCGCTCGAATCGCGGCAACAGTCTCCCCAGACCACCCACGCCGCTCAGCCAGCTCCGCGTAGTACCCCTCGACATCGTCCGGGAAGCTGCTCATAGGCCCCGACCCTATCGAAAAAACACAACGTCCGAAGAACTGTGGTTCATGGCCCACAGTTCTTCGGACGTAAGGGATCAGAACGCGCGGGTCATCCAGCCGTGCGGGTCTGCCGCGCGGCCGTACTGGACGTCGAGGAGGGCGGTGCGGACGGCCGCGGTGACCGGGCCGCCGTTGCCGTCGCCGATCTGGGTCTCGCCGTCCTTCCACTTCAGTGAGGCGACCGGCGTGACGACCGCGGCCGTACCGCACGCGAACACCTCGCGCACCTTGCCGGAGGCCGCGCCCTCGCGCCACTCGTCGACCGAGACCTTGCGCTCGGTGACCGTGTAGCCGAGGTCGGTGACCAGCTTCAGGATCGAGTCCCGGGTGACGCCCTCGAGGATCGTGCCGGACAGCTCCGGGGTGACGACCGAGTTGTCGTCGAGGACGAAGTACAGGTTCATCCCGCCGAGTTCCTCGACCCACTTCTTCTCGACCGCGTCCAGGAACGCGACCTGGTCGCAGCCCTGCTCGATCGCCTCGGCCTGGGCGAGCAGCGAGGAGGCGTAGTTGCCGCCGGTCTTCGCCGCGCCGGTGCCACCGGGGGCCGCGCGGGTGTACTCCTCGCTCAGCCAGATCCGGACCGGCTTCACGCCGTTCGCGAAGTACGAACCGGCCGGCGACGCGATCGCGCAGTACGTCACCTGCGCCGACGGGCGGACGCCGAGGAACGGGTCCGAGCCGAACATGAACGGCCGCAGGTACAGCGACGTCTCACCACCACCCGGCACCCAGGCCTTGTCGATCTCGACCAGCTTGTGCAGCGAATCGAGGAACGTCGCGGTCGGCAGCTCCGGCAGCGCGAGCCGGTGCGCGGACCGCTGGAACCGGATCGCGTTCGCCTCCGGGCGGAACAGGTGGATCGAGTCGTCGGGATGCCGGTAGGCCTTCATCCCCTCGAAGATGGTCTGGGCGTAGTGGAACACCGAGGTCGCCGGAGACAGCTCCAGCGGTCCGAAGGCGGTGATCCGTGCGTCGTGCCAGCCCTTCTCGGCCGTCCAGGTGGCGATCGCCATGTGGTCGGAGAAGTACTGCCCGAATCCCGGGTTCGCCAGGATCTGGGCGCGCTGGTCGTCGCTGGCCGGTTGGGTGTTTGGCTCAACGGTGAACTGTAGATCGGCGCTCATAGCCGCACCGTACCTCTCCACCAACTGGTCATGCGAGCGTCCACCTTCGTCAGCCGGCCGCGCGCTTGGCGATCGCGTCACCGATCTCCGCGGTACTGCGGGCAGCGCCCGTGCGCTCCTCGATATCGGCCGTGACGGCGTCCTCGATCGCGCGCGCAGCCTCGGTCAGACCGAGGTGCTCGAGCAGCAGCGCCGCGGACAGGATCGCCGCGGTCGGGTCGGCCTTCTGCTGGCCCGCGATGTCCGGCGCGGAGCCGTGCACCGGCTCGAACATGCTCGGAGCGGTCCGGTCCGGATTGATGTTGCCGCTCGCGGCCAGCCCGATCCCGCCGCTGATCGCGGCCGCCAGGTCGGTGATGATGTCGCCGAACAGGTTGTCGGTGACGATCACGTCGAACCGGGCCGGGTCGGTGACCAGGAAGATCGTCGCCGCGTCCACGTGCAGGTAGTCGACGGTGATCTCCGGAAACTCCTCGGCGACCTTGTCGACGGTCCGCTTCCACAGGTGACCGGCGTACACCAGCACGTTGTTCTTGTGCACCAGCGTCAGCTTCTTGCGCGGGCGGGCCTGCGCGCGGGCGAAGGCGTCCCGGACGACCCGCTCGACGCCGTACGCCGTGTTCACCGACACCTCGGTGGCGATCTCGGCCGGTGTACCGACCCGGAGCGCGCCGCCGTTGCCGACGTACGGGCCCTCGGTGCCTTCCCGCACGACGACGAAGTCGACCTCGCCCGGGTTCGCCAGCGGCGAGCCGACGGACGGGTAGATCTTCGACGGCCGCAGGTTCACGTAGTGGTCGAGGGTGAACCGGAGCTTCAGCAGCAGGCCGCGCTCGAGGACGCCGGACGGGACGCTCGGGTCCCCGACCGCGCCGAGCAGGATCGCGTCGTGCTTGCGGATCTCCTCCAGCTCGGCGTCCGGCAGCGTCTCACCAGTGGCGTGCCAGCGCTTCGCGCCGAGGTCGTACTCGGTCCGCTCGAACGTCACGCCGTACTGCGCGGCGACCGCGTCGAGGACCTTCAGCGCCTCGGTAGTCACCTCGGGTCCGATCCCGTCACCGGGGACGACGGCCAGCGTGAAGTTCTTCGTCTCGCTCACTTCTTGGGTTCTCCCCCATTGTCACGGCGGTTCATGGCCTCTTGGACAGCCTTGACCTCGTCGCTCGCCGGGCGCGCGGTGCGGCGACGCCGGGTCGCCTTGCGCTCGCGCGCGTCGATCGAGGGCCAGTTGGCTGGATACATGTCGTACATAGCGCTGCTCCCAAATATGTCGTGGGCGGCAGGATGCGGACGAATTTACTCGCACATCCGACTAATTCTCCACAATGCGGGCAGCCTGTCCCGGAATATGAGATCCGGGTGGGGTGACTGGACCGGACCTGTGCGACTCTCAGCCGGTGAGTGCTCCTCCAGAACTGCCGCCGCTGGTGTCGGCTGCCCTCAGCCTGTCCGGCCGGCGTGGATTCGTCAGCTCCACCCGGAACGAGACCGGCCGATTGCTCGCCAGCCTCGCGGCCTCGAAGACCGGCCTGCTCGGTGAGCTCGGGACCGGCTGCGGCGTCGGCTCGGCCTGGCTGCGCAGCGGCGCCGGCGAGAGCACGTCGATCGTCACCGCGGAGAGCGATCCGCAGCTCGCGCAGGTGGTCGCGGAACTGTTCGCCGACGACGAGCGGATCGAGGTCGTCTCCGCCGACTGGACCGCGCTGATCGAGCGTGGCCCGTTCGCGCTGCTGTTCGTGGACGCCCGCGAGGCGAAGCTGTCCGCCCGCGACATCATCGCGGACGTTGTCGAGCCGGGCGGCTTCGTCGTACTCGACGACTTCACGCCGTCAGCGGTCTGGCCGCCGATGTACGAGGGGCGCGTCGACACGCTCCGCCAGGAATGGCTGATGGACAAGCGCTTCACCACCGTCGAGGTGATGGTCGCCCCCGACGCCGCCGTACTGCTTGCCACCCGCCACTAGAACTGAAGCGGGCCCGAGCTATGGAGCTCGGGCCCTTGTCAGCCGCCATGCGCCTGCGGGCGGCTGACCGCCTCCAGTAAATCAGTCGTTCGGGTGAATCAGGCCTCGAGGTCCACGGTGCGGGCTGTGTCTGCCTGAACCGCGGCCGCGATGTCGTCCAGGACCGCCGGGACGATGTTCGAGTCGACCGAGAGCGCGACCAGGGCCTTGCCGCCCTTGCGGTCGCGGCTGACCTGCATGCCGGCGATGTTGACGTCGGCGTCGCCGAGGATGCGGCCGATCTGCCCGACCGCGCCCGGCCGGTCCTCGTAGGTGAGGAACGCCAGGTGCGCGGCGAGCTCGACCTCGACGTCGTACCCGTCGATCTCGACCAGCCGCTCCGACTGCCGGACGCCGACCAGCGTGCCGGACACCGACACCTGGGCGCCGTCGGCGAGCGTGCCGCGGAGCGTGATCAGGTTGCGGTGCTCGGGGCTGTCGTGGTCGGTGACGAGCCGTACCTCGAGGCCCCGCTCGGCGGCCAGCAGCGGCGCGTTCACGTACGAGACGTTGTCCTCGACAACATCCGCGAAGACACCCTTCAGCGCGGCGAGCTCGAGCACCTTCACGTCGTACTGCGTGATTTCGCCGCGGACCTCGACGTCGAGCTGCTGCGCGACGCCGCCGGCCAGCGCGGTGAAGATCCGGCCGAGCTTCTCGGTCAGCCCGATGCCCGGGCGAACGTCCTCGGCGATCACGCCGCCCTGGACGTTGACCGCGTCCGGAACCAGCTCACCCGAGAGCGCGAGGCGGACCGACTTGGCGACCGCGATACCGGCCTTCTCCTGCGCCTCGTCGGTGGACGCGCCGAGGTGCGGCGTGACGACGACGTTCTCGAACTCGAACAGCGGCGAGTCGGTGCACGGCTCGGACGCGAAAACGTCCAGACCGGCGCCGGCCACCCGGCCCTCCTTGAGCGCGCTGTACAACGCCTGCTCGTCGACGATGCCGCCGCGGGCCGCGTTCACGATGATGACCTCGGGCTTGACCTTGTGCAGCTGCTCGTCGCCGATCAGGCCGATGGTCTCCGGGGTCTTCGGAAGGTGCACGGAGATGAAGTCACTGATCGCCAGCAGCTCGTCCAGGGTGGCGAGCCGGACGCCCATCTGCGCGGCCCGGCCGGCCTGCACGTACGGGTCGTAGGCGATCACGTTCATGCCGAATGCGGCCAGCCGCTGCGCGACCAGGACGCCGATCTTGCCGAGGCCGACGATGCCGACGGTCTTCTCGAACAGCTCGACACCCGAGTACTTGCTGCGCTTCCACTCGCCCTTCTTGAGCGACTCGTTCGCGGCCGGGACCCGGCGTGCGGACGCCAGCAGCAGCGCGACGGCCAGCTCGGCGGCGCTGGTGATGTTGGAGGTCGGCGCGTTCACGACCATCACACCGGCCTGGGTGGCGGCCTTCACGTCGACGTTGTCCAGGCCGACACCGGCGCGGGCGACGACCTTCAGCTTCTTCGCGGCGGCCAGGGCCTCGGCGTCCACCTTGGTGGCACTACGGATCAGGATGGCGTCGACGTCGGCGATGGCCGGCAGCAGCGCGGCGCGGTCGGCGCCGTTGATCTGGCGGATCTCGAAGTCGGGGCCGAGCGCCTCGACGGTGGCCGGGCTGAGCTCTTCGGCGATCAGGACGACGGGCCGGGTTACGTCAGTCATGGAGGAATCTCCTGCAGAAGCGGTAGGGGCTCATGAAGAACAGAGCACCGCGCTGTGCCCGCTGCTTCGATGGTACCCCGTTCACTCCGCGCCGTGTTCAGTGACCCGAATGGCGGTCACTAGGAGTCGCAGCTGACCGGATCCGTCGCGTTGGTGGCCCTGTCGATCACCAGCTGGCCGTCCGACCGGACCAGGTCGAACCTGATGTCCACCCGGTTGCAGTTCTTGAAGGCGGCGCCCTTCGCGGTCGGTGCGAACAGGACGTTGTACGCCAGCCGCGCGTAGGAGCCGTCCGGCGCCAGATCGGTGAGGCGCGGGTTGAAGATGTACGACGTCGCGTGGCTGTTGCTGTCCCTTTTCACGTCCAGGGACGTCGCCAGTCGTGCGGAGTACAACGGCTGCACCCCGGGGAAGTCCTTGCGGTTCTGCAGGGTCATGTACTTCGTGAACAGGCGCTGCACCTCCAGGGCCAGCGGCGTGTTGGCGACCTGCAGCACCGGCGTGATCCCGGCCTGCGGACCACGCGAGACCGGACAGGTCCCGCCCGCTGCGACGGTGAGGCCCGTTGGCGACGGGGCGACGTACCCCTGGAGTTTGTCGAGGCCGACGATCGTGCTGGCCTGGACCGTGTCGCCCACGACGAGGCCGATGAGGTCGCCGGTCTTGTCGACGACCGGGCCGCCGAGCTTGGCCGCGTTCATGACCTCGCCGAGTGCCTTGGGGTCGGCTGCGGAGCCGATCGCGTTGATGACCTGTTTACCCGCTGAGGTGTAGCCGACCAGCGCTCGCTCGGCCTTCGGCTCCGGATTCACCGTCGGGAGTTGCAGCGGCGCGCCCTCGAACCCGATCGACTGCAGTACGGCGACACCGTCCGCGCTGGTGCCGAGCAGGTTGGCGCGCCGGATGCGGCCGTCCGGCGTCACCACCACGATCGATCTCGGCTCCTCGACCGCGGACGTGGCGGTCAGGATCCGGCCGTTGTCGATCAGTACGCCGGAAGCCTCGCCGGTCCCCGCACACGTCGTCGCGAGCACCCGGACGACAGCCGGGCCGACCGACTTGAGCACCTCGTCGGTATTGAGCTGCAGGGTTTCCTGCCGGATGAACCAGCCCGCACCGGCGCCGCCGGCGACGATCACGATCAGCACAAGCAGACCGGCCAGGAACCGGCCGAAGATCCACGGACCGCGAGGCTGCGGCTCGGACGGGTGCGACGGGCGGCTCGGCGACTCCAGCTGGGTCAGCGTGCCGGCCCCCGCCGGAACCCGCCGCGGCGGCCGCGGAATCCCGCTCCTGCCGTCCTCCACCGCTCGCCTCCCCCGGAATCACCAGTACAGACCACAACCGTCACATTGTGTCAAACAAACAGGCCCGGACCATCCACCTGGATGGTCCGGGCCTTCGAGTCAGCTGTCGGACAGCTCGTCAGCGCGCAGCGCTGCCCTCGACGTAGTCGTCGTCGTGTGACTTGACCCAGGCCATCAGGCCGCGCAGTTCCTTGCCCACGGCCTCGATCGGGTGCTCCTGGCTCTTCTTCCGGAACTCCGCGAACTCCGGCGCGCCGGCGTCCTGGTCGGCGATGAAGCGGGCCGCGAAGGTGCCGTCGGTGATGTCGCCGAGGACCTCCTTCATCCGGGCCTTCACCGACGCGTCGATGATCCGCGGGCCGGACACGTAGTCGCCGTACTCGGCGGTGTCGGAGACCGACCAGCGCTGCTTGGCGATGCCGCCTTCGTAGATCAGGTCGACGATCAGCTTGAGCTCGTGCAGGCACTCGAAGTACGCGACCTCGGGCTGGTAGCCGGCCTCGGTCAGGGTCTCGTACCCGGCCGTGATCAGCGCGGAGACGCCACCGCAGAGGACGGCCTGCTCACCGAACAGGTCGGTCTCGGTCTCCTCGGTGAAGGTGGTCTTGATACCGCCGGCCCGCAGACCGCCGATGCCCTTCGCGTACGAGAGCGCCAGGTCCCACGCCTTGCCGGTGGCGTCCTGCTCCACGGCGACCAGCACGGGTACGCCGCGACCCTCGGTGTACTCGCGACGGACCAGGTGACCCGGGCCCTTCGGCGCGACCATGAACACGTCGACACCCGCCGGCGGCTTGATGTAGCCGAACCGGATGTTGAAGCCGTGACCGAAGACCAGCGCGTCGCCGTCGACCAGGTTCGGCTCGATGGCCTCCTTGTAGAGCTTGCGCTGCGCGGGGTCCGGCGCAAGGACGACGATCACGTCGGCTTCCTCGACCGCCTCGGCCGGGGTGACGACCCGCAGGCCCTGGGCCTCGGCCTTGGCCCGGCTCTTCGAGCCCTCCGGCAGACCGACCCGAACGTCGACGCCGGAGTCGCGCAGCGAGAGCGCGTGGGCGTGGCCCTGGGAGCCGTAGCCGAGGACGGCCACGTGCCGGCCCTGGATCACCGACAGGTCGGCGTTGTCGTCGTAGAACATTTCAGCAGCCACTTGGGGCACTTCTCCTTAGTGTTGATTCGGTACGGCGGCGGATCGGCCCGGCGGCGGCGCCGGTACCGGGTGGTGGGCAGCTCCGGCGGCGGGTCGGGCCTGCACGGTCGGAGGCCCGGTCTGCACGTGCGGCGGCGGCACCGGAACCGGCCGCAGGGTGCGGTCGGAGATGGAGCGGCTGCCCCGGCCGATCGCCACCATGCCGGACTGCACCAGCTCGCGGACGCCGAAGGGTTCCAGCACCCGGAGCATGGCCTCGAGCTTTTCGGGATTGCCAGTCGCCTCGATCGTGATCGCGTCCGGTGCCACGTCCACCACCTTCGCACGGAACAGCTGGACGGTCTCCAGCACCTGTCCGCGGGTCAGGGTGTCCGCCTTGACCTTCACCAGCAGCAGTTCACGCTGAACCGTCTGCGTGGGCTCGAGCTCGACGATCTTGATCACGTTCACCAGCTTGTTGAGCTGCTTGGTGATCTGCTCCAAAGGCTGCTCGTCCACGCTGACCGCGATGGTCATCCGGGAAACTTCCGGGTGCTCGGTCGGGCCGACCGCGAGGGAGTCGATGTTGAACCCGCGCCGGGAGATGAGCGCCGCGACGCGGGCCAGCACACCGTGCTTGTTCTCGACCAGGATGCTCAAAGTGTGCTTGGACATTAGAGCTCCTCGCTGTCCCAGTGGGGCGCCATGTCGCGGGCGATCTGGATCTCGTCGTTGCTGGTGCCGGCGGCGACCATCGGCCAGACCATCGCGTCGCGGTGCACGACGAAGTCCACGACGACCGGCTGGTCGGTGACCGACATCGCCTTGTCGATGGTGGCGTCGACCGAGTCCTTGTCCGAGCAGCGCAGCCCGACGCCGCCCATCGCCTCGGCGAGCTTGGCGAAGTCCGGGATCCGGGCCGAGTGCAGGTCGGTGTTGGAGTAGCGCTTGTCGTAGAACAGCGTCTGCCACTGGCGGACCATGCCCAGCGACTGGTTGTTGATCACGGCAACCTTGATCGGGATGCCCTCGAGCGCGCAGGTGACGAGCTCCTGGTTGGTCATCTGGAAGCAGCCGTCGCCGTCGATCGCCCACACGGTCTTGTCCGGCCGCGCGACCTTGGCGCCCATCGCGGCCGGCACGGCGTACCCCATGGTGCCCAGACCGCCGGAGTTCAGCCAGTGACCGGGCTTCTCGAACGGCAGGTAGTGCGCGGACCACATCTGGTGCTGGCCGACGCCGGCCGTGTAGATGGCGTCCGGGCCGGCGATCTGGCCGATCCGCTCGATCACGTACTGCGGCGACAGCGTGCCGTCCTCGGGTTCGTCGTACGCCACCGGGTACTTGGCGCGGACCGATTCGAGCTGACCACGCCAGGCGTCGTACGACGGGGTGCGGCCGACGCTCTCGATCTCGGTCTTGAGGGCCGCGATCAGATCGACGATGACCTCCTTGCAGTCACCCACGATCGGCACGTCGGCGGCGCGGTTCTTGCCGATCTCGGCCGGGTCGATGTCGGCGTGGATGACCTTCGCCTCAGGGGCGAACGAGTCGAGCTTGCCAGTCACCCGGTCGTCGAACCGGGCGCCCAGGGTGATCAGCAGATCGGAGCGCTGCAGGGCCCCGACCGCCGACACCGAGCCGTGCATCCCGGGCATCCCGAAGTGCAGCTCGTGGGTGTCCGGCAGCGCGCCGCGGGCCATCAGCGTCGTGACCACCGGGATGCCGAGCAGCTCGGCGAGCTCCTTCAGTTCGGCGCTGGCCCGGGCCCGGATCACACCGCCGCCGACGTACAGGACGGGCTTCTCGGCGGCGACGATCAGGCGGGCCGCCTCGCGCACCTGCTTGGGGTGCGGGCGGGTCACCGGCCGGTAGCCGGGCAGCGACAGCTCGGTCGGCCACTGGAAGTCGACGCCCGGGGTCTGCATCGCGTCCTTGGTCACGTCGACCAGCACCGGGCCGGGGCGGCCGGTGGAGGCGATGTGGAACGCCTCGGCGATCGTGGTGGCGATGTCGTTCGGGTCGGTCACCAGGAAGTTGTGCTTGGTGATCGGCATCGTGATGCCGCGGATGTCCGCCTCCTGGAAGGCGTCGGTGCCGATCGCGGCGCCCGCGACCTGGCCGGTGATCGCCACCAGCGGCACCGAGTCCATGTACGCGTCGGCGATCGGCGTCACCAGGTTCGTCGCGCCGGGGCCGGAGGTGGCCATGCAGACGCCGACCTTGCCGGACGCCGCGGCGTACCCCTGGGCGGCGTGACCGGCGCCCTGCTCGTGACGTACCAGGATGTGGCGGATCTGGGTCGAGTCGAGCATCGGGTCGTACGCCGGGAGGATCGCGCCGCCCGGGATGCCGAAGACGGTGTCGACCCCGGCATGTTCCAGTGCGCGGATCAGAGCCTGTGCCCCGGTCAGCTGCTCACTCATGAGTGCCTTCCCTCAGTCAGTCACGCTGTTTTGCCTAGAAAAGCTGTGCTGCTCGCGACCGATCCATCCTCGCTCGTGGCCGTTGTCCCTGCACTACTGGGTCGCAGATAGTCGCATTGGCAACAAAAAACCCCCTCCGCCGGGTGGGCTGAAGGGGGCGCGCTCGACTCAGTGGTCGCGTCAGTCGGCGCGCCGCACAAGTACGAGGAGAATCGATCGCATATAGGCATTATTCGCCGACAACCGGCAGCCGGGTCAAGTTCAGCCCGCCCGTGTCTCACTCCCCGAGACGCCCGTCTTACGCACAGCGAGTCGGTTGGTAGCCCAGCAGGTCGGGATACCGAGCTCGGCTGGGTCGCGGCCCAGTAAGGTGCGGTGCGTGATCGATGACCCGTACGGCGACGAGCAGTTGGTGGAGCTCTACGACCTGGACAACCCGTCCGGAGAGGATCACGACTATTACCGCGCTTTGGCCGCGGGCACTGCGAAGGTCCTGGACTTCGGCTGTGGAACCGGTCTGCTCACCCGATCGCTGGTCGCGCCGGGGCGGGTGGTGATCGGCATCGATCCGAGTCCCACGATGCTCGGGTACGCACGCCGGCAACCCGGCGCCGAGGCGGTCACCTGGATCGACGGGGACCACCGGGTGGTGCAGCCGACCGGCGACGTGGACCTCGTCGTCAGCAGCGGAAACACGATGATGCACGTCGCGGAACACGCGGCAGCCGTCACCGCGCTGGCCGCCGCGCTGCGGCCCGGCGGGATGTTCGCCTTCGAGTCGCGCAATCCGGCGGCCCGCGCGTGGGCCCAGTGGACGAGCGAGGCGACGTACGGCGAACGCGACACGGCAGCGGGCCGCCTGAAAGAGTGGCTCGAGCTGATCGAGATCGCCGATGGACGAGTCGTCTTCGAGGCCCACAACGTCTTCGAAGACGGCCACGACGCCGTCTACCGCAACGTCCTGTACTTCCGCTCCCCTGCAGAGATCACGGCCGACCTGGTCGCGGCGGGCTTCTCGGACGTGGTCATCGAGGGCGGTTGGCACGGCGAACCGTTGGCTGAAGGATCACGTCTGCTGGTGGTGCGCGCGACGAAGTAGGCTGGGTGCGCCGCGACTGGCGAGGGTGGAGTACCACCGGGGAGCGGGGTTGTTCGTGTAAGGCGTCGTCCGCCTGGGCGCCTCCGATTCGATCGGAGGTCCTGATGCGTTTGCGGTACGGAATGAATCCTCATCAAACGGCGAGTGTTGGCTCTGCGCCGTTCACGGTGGTTGCGGGCGAGCCGTCGTACATCAACATCCTGGATGCGCTCACCGGGTGGCAGTTGGTGCGGGAGGCCGCGGAGCGGTTCGGCGTACCGGCTGCGGCGTCGTACAAGCATGTGTCGCCGGCTGGTGCAGCGCTCGGCGAGACGGTCGCGGACGCGTACGCCCGTGCGCGGGACGCCGATCCGAAGTCGTCGTACGGCGATTTCGTGGCGGTCTCGCATCCGGTGGATCTGGAGCTGGCCGGGGTGCTAAAGCGGGTCGTGTCGGACGGGATCATCGCGCCCGGGTACGACGAGGGCGTGGTGGAGATCCTCGCGGCGAAGAAGCGCGGGACCTACCTGGTGCTCGAGGCGGACGAGGCGTTCGAGCCGCCGGCCGAGGAGGTGCGTGAGCTGTACGGAGTGCGACTGACGCAGACGCGCGATGCGCTGCCGTTGACGCGCGACCTACTGCGCGACGACGTGCCGGATGATGCCGCGCGCGACCTGCTGCTGGGGATGATCGTCGCGCGTTATACGCAATCGAACACGGTCGTGATGGTGAAGGACGGGATGACGATCGGCGTCGGCGCCGGGCAGCAGTCGCGGGTGGACTGTACGAGGCTCGCCGGCGAGAAGGCCGCGCTCTGGTGGGCCCGGCATTCGACCGATCCTCTCACCGGTGTCTCGATGGTTTCCGACGGCGCGCTGCCGTTCACCGACAACGTCGTGGAGGCCCAGCGGTACGGCGTTTCGCACATCGCCGATCCGGGCGGTTCGATCCGCTCACCCGAGGTCGCGGCCGCCTGCGCCGCTGCCCGGATCACCTGGTCGGAAACCGGCGTACGCCTGTTCAGGCACTGAGCAAGTAGTCGCCTGAGGCAACGGCTTTGCGGACCTCGGCCGCTGTCCGCGGCGCATCGAGCATGGTGGTGTCGATCGCATGCGGCTCCAGCGCGCCGAGGTCCGCGAACGCACCGTGCAGACCGGTGAGCGCGTCGGCATCCGTCAGCTCAGGCTCGGGTCGGTCCTGACCGCGCTGCAACGTCGTTCCGAGATCCGGCCGAAGTACGACGTACGACAGGGACCACTGGGCGGCGGCCGCGCGGAACGGGTCGAGGAACCACGGTCCGATGATGCCGTCGACGACCACGTCGTACCCGCCGCGCGCGTACACGCTCACGGTCGCGACGATCGCGTCGACGACTACCTGGTTCTGGCGGTGCGCTCCTGGCAGGTACGGCGCGATGAATCCGGTGCGGATGCCGCGGTAGAACTCGTCGGTCGTCAGGTGCATCGTCGGCCGCGGCGCGTCGGTCGCGACCAAGCGGGCCACGGTCGTCTTGCCGGAGCCCGACGGGCCGGTCAGGAGGAGGACGTTGCTCATGCCGCCCGACGTTAACCAAGCACGCCGCGGAACGGCAGTCTTTTCTTTTTCGCCGGCGCCGGACGTCAGCCGCCCGCGACGCTCGGGAGGACGAGGAGCTCGTCGCCTTCGGTCAGCTTGGTCTCGAGGCCGGAGAGATCGCGGATGTTGTCGTTGCCGAGGTAGATGTTCACGTGCCGGCGGACCGCGCCCTGCTCGTCGGTGAGGCGGCGGCGGAGCGCCGGATGGTCGGCTTCGAGCGCCGCGAAGACCGAGGCGACGGTCGGCGGACCGTCCACCTCGACCTCCACGCGTTCGACACCGCCCGCGAACGGGCGCAGCACCGTCGGCACGCGGACCGCGATCATCCAATCACCGCAGCGCGCACCGTGAGTACGTCGGGAAGGTGGCGCGCGACCTCCGCCCAGCTGTCGCCGGCGTCGGCGCTCGCATAGACGCAGCCGTCGCGCGTGCCGACGTATACGCCGGCCGGGTCGGCGGTGTCGACGGTCATCGCGTCGCGCAGCACCGGGACGTACGAGACATCGGGCAACCCGGTGGCCAGCGGCTCCCAGGTCGAGCCGGCGTCGCGGGACCGGTAGACGCGGCATTGCGCCTCGGCCGGGATCCGGTTCGCGTCCGCGACCAGCGGGAAGACGTACACGGTCTCGGGCTCGTGCGGGTGCACGACGATCGGGAACCCGAAGTCCGACGGGAGGCCGTCCGCGATCGACTTCCAGATCGCGCCGCCGTCGTCCGACCGGTACACGCCGTGGTGGTTCTGCGCGAACATCCGCTCGGGGACGTCGGGATGCGCGGCCAGCTTGTGGACACACTGACCGAACTCCGGATACGGGTCCGGGAAGAACTTCGCCTGGATCCCCTGGTTCCGCGGCGCCCAGGACCGCCCGCCGTCAACGGTCTGGTACACGCCACCGGTCGACATCGCGACACTCACCTGGTCGGCGTCGGTCGGATGCGGCAGCACGGTGTGCACGGCCTGGCCACCGAATCCGGCGCCCCACTCCTTGCGGTGCGGGTGGTCCCACAGACCCGTGACCAGCTCGAACGTCACGCCGCCGTCGGTCGACTTCCACAGGGCGGACGGCTGCGTCCCGGCGTACACGACGCCCGGCTGACCGGCCGGAGCCGGCTGGATCTGCCAGACGCGCTCGAGGGAGGCCTCGGCGTCGGCGGGGAACCCGATCGAGCCCTCGGGCGGCTCGGCCCAGGTCGCGCCGAGGTCGTCGGAGTGGAAGACGGCCGGGCCCCAGTGCTCGCTGGTGCCGCCGACGAACAGCCGGGGCTGATCGCCGCGGATGTCGATGGCCACGGCGTACACGCCCTGCATCTCGAACTCCGGCACCGGTCCGTCGAGCCGCCACTCCTCGCGGGCGGCGTCACTCCGGCCGATCCAGAGACCTTTCTTGGTCCCGATCAGCAGTACGGCCTCGGACATCGTCGTCCTCCTCCTTCAGCGTGGCGGACCTGCCACCACATTGATCAACGGTTCCCCGGACGCGTAGCGCTCCATTTGCGCGCGCACCAGCCTGGCCACCCGCGGCGCGAACGCCGTCGAGGCGCCGCCGCGATGCGGATTGATCAGTACGTTCGGAGCAGACCACAGCGGATGTCCGGCGGGCAACGGCTCGGGATCGGTCACGTCCAGCGCGGCCCGGATCCGCCGCGTCCCGAGCTCGGTCAGCAACGCGTCGGTGTCCACGATCACACCGCGTGCGACGTTCACCAGCAGCGCGCCGTCCTTCATGCTCGCCAGGAACTTCGCGTCGACCATCCGCTCGGTCTCCGGCGTCGCCGGTGTCAGCAGCACGACGACGTCCGCGCGCGGCAACAGCTCCGGCAGCTCACTCGTAGGGTGCACACCGTCGCGGGCCCGCCGCGCGACCCGGATCACGTCGCACTCGAACCCCGTCAGCCGCCGCTCGAGCGCCTCGCCGATCGCGCCATACCCGAGGATCAGCACCGTCCGGTCGGCGAGCGAGTCGTCGACCTCGTCGTACGACCGCGGCCAGACGTGCTGCTCCTGGTCACGGACGGCGCGCGGAAGATTCCGGTACGACGCCAAGATCAGCCCGACTGCCAGCTCGGCCGTGGACGCGTCGTGCACGCCGCGCGCATTGCACAAGGTGACGCCGTCGGCGAGCCGCGACTGCGCATGCTCGAACCCGGCCGTCTGCAGCTGGACGACCTTCAGGGCCGGCATGTCGCGGACGACGTCGAACACGCCGCCACCGCCCATGTAGCTGGGCACGTAGAACTCCACCTCGTCGAGCGACTTCGGCCGCTCACCGCCGGCGTAGAAGTCCACGTCGAACCCCTCGGGCACCCCGCCCAGGAACGCGTCCGCGTCCTCCCACGGAAGCCATGCCTTCACCACATCAGCCATGCCCCGAACCTACTCGGGGTCGTGGACAGTTTTGAACTCCCGTGCCAGAGCGCGGGCGCCGTCGTACTCTGGATCGGTGCCTTCGACATCGGATGTGGCGGTGGTGGTCGCGCACGATCAGGCCGTCGGGCGGTTGCGGGAGTCGTACGAGCTGATCCCCCGGGGTGAGCCCGTCCGGCTGGCGAAGCGCAGCTCGAACCTGTTCCGGCCGCGGACCGAGATCGCGCGCCCGGGGCTGGACGTGTCGAAGCTGACCGGCGTGATCAGCGTGGACCCGGCGGCGCGGACGGCCGACGTGCAGGGCATGTGCACGTACGAGGACCTGGTCGCGGCGACCCTCCCGCACGGGCTGACACCGATGGTCGTGCCGCAACTCAAGACGATCACGCTAGGCGGCGCGGTGACCGGGCTCGGCATCGAGTCGTCGTCGTTCCGCGCCGGCCTCCCGCACGAGTCCGTGCTCGAACTCGACATCCTCACCGGCGCCGGCTCGTTGGTCACGGCGCGTCCCGAGGGCGAGCACGCCGACCTGTTCCGGATGTTCCCGAACTCGTACGGCACGCTCGGGTACGCGACCCGGTTGCGCATCGAGCTCGACCGCATCTCGCCGTACGTCGCCCTCCGGCACGTCCGGCTCGGCCTGGACGCGCTGGCCCCGGCCATCGACGAGATCGTTGCCTCAGGCACGTACGACGGGGAGCCGGTGCACTTCGTCGACGGCGTCGCGTTCAGCCCCTCGGAGGCGTACCTGACCCTCGGGCGGAACAGCGACGCCGCGGTGCGGACGAGCGACTACACCGGTCAGCAGATCTACTACCGCTCGATCCAGCAGCGTCAGAAGGACTTCCTGACCGCGCACGACTATCTCTGGCGCTGGGACACCGACTGGTTCTGGTGCTCCGCCGCGTTCGGTGCACAGAATCCCGCCGTACGCCGGTTGTGGCCGAAGCGCTGGCGCCGGAGCGACGTGTTCCACAAGATCGTCGGCTTCGAGAACCGGCACCACGTCGCCGCCCGGCTGAACCGGCGCCGCGGCCAACCGGACCGCGAGCGCGTGGTGCAGGACGTGGAGATCCCGGTCGCCCGGCTGGCAGACTTCCTGCGCTGGTTCGACGAGAACGTCGGCATGCGCCCGGTGTGGCTCTGCCCGCTGCGACTGCGTGGGTCGTCGTCCTGGCCCCTCTATCCGCTGCAGCCCGGCGAGACGTACGTAAACGTCGGCTTCTGGGGCACCGTCCCGATCGCGCCCGGCGCTGCCGACGGCGACGTCAACCGGCGGATCGAGCAGGCCGTCACCGACTTCGGCGGCCACAAGTCCTTGTACTCCGACGCCTACTACGACCGTGACACCTTCGACCGGCTCTACAACGTCCCGGCGTTGGAGCAGGTGAAGAAACGCTACGACCCTGACGCCCGGCTGACCGGGCTCTACGAAAAGGCGGTGACGCGCCGATGACGACGCTAGCGACTCAGGTATCGATCGCCGAAGCCCTCACAGCTGTGGCACCGGACGGACTGCCGTTCCGGTTCACGGCGTACGACGGGAGCGCGACCGGACCGGAAGACTCCCCCGTACACATGCATCTCGCCTCCGAGCGTGGACTGTCGTACGTGCTGACCGCGCCTGGCGACCTCGGAATGGTCCGCGCGTACGTGATGGGTGACCTGGAGATCACCGGCGTACACCCGGGCAACCCGTACGACCTGATGCGGATGATGCTGAACCAGGTCCATTTCCACCGCCCGACGCCGAGCGAGGCGCTACGCATCGTTCGCGGGCTCGGCTGGAGTCACCTGAAACCGCCACCTCCGCCGCCGCAGGAGCACCTGCCGAAATGGCGTCGTACCTTCGAGGGGCTGCGGCACTCGAAGGCGCGGGACAAGGCGGCGATCCACCACCACTACGACGTGTCGAACCGGTTCTACGAGTTGATCCTCGGGCCGTCGATGACGTACACGTGCGCGGTCTACCCGTCGCTCGAGGCCACGCTCGAGGAGGCGCAGGCGGAGAAGTACGACCTGGTCGCGCGCAAACTCGATCTGCGACCGGGGCAACGGCTGCTCGACGTCGGCTGCGGCTGGGGCGGCATGGTCCGGCACGCGGCCCGCGAGTACGGCGTACAGGCGCTCGGCGTCACGTTGTCCGCGGCCCAGGCGGAATGGGCGACGCAGGCGATCAAGCGGGAAGGCCTGGAGGACCGCGCCGAGGTGCGGTTCCTCGACTACCGCGACGTCGCCGAGCGCGACTTCGACGCGATCAGCTCGATCGGCCTGACCGAACACATCGGCGTCCGCAACTACCCGTCGTACTTCGGTTTCCTGCTCGACCGGCTGAAGCCGGGCGGCCGGCTGCTCAACCACAGCATCACCCGGCCGGACAACCGGTTCCGCTCGACCGGCGCGTTCATCGACCGCTACATCTTCCCGGATGGCGAATTGATCGGCTCCGGCCGGATCATCGCGGAGGCTCAGGACGCCGGCTTCGAGGTCCGCCACGAGGAGAACCTGCGCGAGCACTACGCCCTCACCCTCGCCGGCTGGTCCGCGAACCTACTCGCCAACTGGGACGAGGCAGTGGCCGAGGTCGGCTACCCCACCGCGAAGATCTGGGGCCTCTACCTGGCCGCCTGCCGCGTCGGCTTCGAACGCAACACCACCCAGCTCCACCAGATCCTCGCCGTGAAACTCGACGACAACGCCGACGCCCACTTCCCCCTGCGCCCCACCTGGATGAGCTGAACCGTTCGTCGACCTGCGGTGTAGTAATGATGCAGGGCTAGCGGAGGAGGCGGCGCGTGCCGGGTAAGGGTGCAGTGGTGGTGGCTGCGCTGTCTTTGGTGGCGGGATGTTCGGACGCGACGCCGACGACTTCTCCGTCGACGCCGGTGCCGTCGAGTTCAGGTACGGCGGCACCTGCGGGCACGCTCAAGCTGACAGTGGCGGGGACGGTGGCGACCGGGATCGAGGTGCCGTGGGGGTTGGCGTTCCTGCCGGACAAGAGTGCCCTGGTAGCGGAGCGCGACTCGGGGAAGATCAAGCGGATCGCCGGGCAGCAGGTGACTGAGGTCGGGACTGTCGACGGGGTGCACTCGTCGTCGGAGGGTGGGCTGCTCGGGCTGGCCGTCGATCCGGGGTATCCGGGGAAGCCGTACCTCTACGCGTACTACTCGGGCGGCGACGACAACCGGATCGCGCGGATCACCTACCAGGACGGGAAGTTGTCGGACCAGCAGGTGATCCTGGACGGGATCCCGGCGGCCGCGATCCACAACGGCGGGCGGCTGCGGTTCGGGCCGGACGGGTTCCTGTACGCCGGGACCGGCGACGGGTCGGACGGGCCGAACTCACAAGACGACGACTCGCTGGGCGGAAAGATCCTGCGGATCACCACCGACGGCAAGGCCGCGCCGGGCAACCCGGACGGCCGGGTGTGGATCACCAAGGGCCATCGCAACGTGCAGGGCCTCGCGTTCGACGGGAACCAGTTGTACGCCGCGGAGTTCGGGCAGAACACCTGGGACGAGCTGAACGTGATCACGCCCGGCTCGAACTACGGCTGGCCGGCCGCCGAAGGCATCAGCCAGCTGGACGGGATGACCGACCCGATCGCCCAGTGGCACACGGCCGACGCGTCGCCGTCGGGGATCGCATTCGCCAACGGGTACGTCTTCATGGCGTCGCTGCGCGGCCAGCGGCTCTGGGCGATCCCCGTTGCCGGAGGCAAACGAGTCGGCGAGCCGCAGGCGTTCTTCACCAACCAGTACGGGCGTCTGCGCACGGTCGAACTCGCACCGGACGGGTCCTTGTGGGTCACCACGTCGAACACCGACGGCCGCGGCCAGCCCCGCGACGGCGACGACCGGATCCTCCGCGTGACGATCAACACCTTCTGATCCGTCAACCGTTTGAACCCTTCGGTCGTCTGGTACTTGTTGAAGAACAGTGACCTGAGGAGGAGATCGGTATGCCGACCGGCCAGGCGTCTGGCGTCCCCAGCAGTGTGATCGCAGCGGTGAGCAGGTACGACGATGCTCAGCGAACAGTCGAATACCTCAGAAGCTACGGGATGAACGCGGCGAACCTGGAGATCGTCGGAGCCGGACTCCGGCAAGCCACCAGACGCAGAGCGGTACCGGTCGTCCGGCTCACCTGCGTTGGGGCGTTGCAGGGCGCGTTGCTCGGCGTACTCGCGGCCGTCTTCGTGACGCTGGTCGCCCAAACCACGCTGACCGGCCTCGCGGTCGTGGTCTGGGGCTTCGTGTACGGCGTACTCGTCGGAGCCCTCTGGGGTTTGTTCCGCGGACTCGTGCGCAATCGCCCGGACCTCGTCAGCACCGAGATCCTGCCAACCCGCTACGAGGTCCGCTGTACGGCCGGCGAACTGTCCGTAGCGCAAACGCTCCTAGCGGACGCAGCAGACGTCGACGACGACGGCCGAGTAGACCGCAGCGTAATCGCCGACGCACCCCACGCAGCCTGACCATCTGAGGTTTGACCGGCTCTCGTGTAACGCATGCCGGCCGCCCCTCAAGCGAACCTGGCGCAGGCGCCCGAGGGTGAGGGGGTTTGGGCCGGATCGGGCAGGAATCCTCCCCACTCACCTCCGTCCCGCAAGGGTGAGCCCACTGGTGGCGCAGCCGTGCGGCGACGGTGGTGACGGTGGCGGAGGAGGACAGGAACTGGTGTCTGGAGACAGGAAATGCCATGTCCCAGCCCCCCATAACCTGTCTCAGGGCGGTAACCCACCATCTCAGAGGTTGACCCTTGAGATGGTGGGTGTGGGGGGTGTCAGATGCCCAGCTTTTCGTTCAGGAGTTGGCGGACCTTGGCGGCGTCGGCTTGGCCGCGCATGTCCTTCATGACCGCGCCGATCAGGGCACCGGCCGCGGCGGGCTTACCGGAGTTGACCTTTTCGACCACGTCCGGGTTCGCCGCGATCGCGCGGTCGATCGCCTCGAGGAGCGCCGAGTCGTCCGACACGAGCGCCAGCCCGCGCTTCTCGATGATGTCCGCCGGCGTACCTTCACCGGCGAGCAGACCCTCGAACACCTGCCGCGCGAGCTTGTCGTTCAGCGTGCCGTCGTCGACGAGCTTCTGCACCTCGGCGACCTCGGCCGGACCGACTCCGAGCGCGTCCAGGTCCTGACCGGACTCGTTCGCCGAGCGGGCCAGCTCACCCAGCCACCACTTCTTCGCGGCCGCCGGCGTGACGCCGAGCTCGATCGTCGCCACGATCGGCTCCAGCGCGTTGCCGTTGATGACGTCGCGCATCTCGAGGTCGGTGAAACCCCAGTCCTCCTGCAGCCGCGTACGACGTACCGAAGGAGCCTCAGGCAGCGTCGCGCGCAGCTCCTCGACCCATTCGCGGGCCGGCGCGACCGGGACCAGATCGGGCTCCGGGAAGTACCGGTAGTCGTCGGCGTCGGACTTCTCGCGGCCGGACGTGGTGATACCGGTGTCCTCGTGCCAGTGCCGGGTCTCCTGCAGAACCTTGCCGCCGGAGTTCAGCACCGCCGCCTGCCGGGTGATCTCGTACGTCACAGCGCGCTCGACCGAGCGGAACGAGTTCACGTTCTTGGTCTCGGTCCGCGTGCCCAGAACAGTCGAGCCGTGCGGCTTCAGCGAGACGTTGGCGTCGCAGCGCAGCGAGCCCTGGTCCATCCGGACGTCGGAGACACCCAGCGCGAACAGCAGGTCGCGCAGCATGCTCACGTACGCCCGCGCCACCGCCGCGGCCTTCGCCGGCGGCACCTCGATCGTCTTGGTGACGATCTCGATCAGCGGGATGCCGGCCCGGTTGTAGTCGACCAGCGAGTGCGAGGCACCGTGGATCCGGCCGGTCGCGCCACCGACGTGGGTGGACTTGCCGGTGTCCTCCTCCATGTGCGCGCGCTCGATCTCGATCCGGTACGTCTCGCCGTCGACGACGACCTCGGTCCAGCCGTTGAACGCGATCGGCTCGTCGTACTGCGAGGTCTGGAAGTTCTTCGGCATGTCCGGGTAGAAGTAGTTCTTCCGGGCGAACCGGCACCACTCCGCGATCTCGCAGTTCAGCGCCAGGCCGATCTTGATCGCGGACTCGACCGCCTTCGCGTTCACCACCGGCAGCGCGCCCGGCAGCCCGAGGCAGACCGGGCAGGTCTGAGTGTTCGGCGGCGCGCCGAATTCGGTCGGGCAGCCGCAGAACATCTTCGACTTCGTGTTCAGCTCGACATGGACCTCGAGACCCATGACCGGGTCGTACTGCGCGAGTGCGTCGTTGATCTCTACAACTGCCGCGGTCATCGGGTCACCTCCAGCTCCGGAGCCTTGGTCATCAGTACGCCGCCCCACTGGTCGGCCAGTGCGGACTCGAGCGCGGCACCGACCTTGTAGAGCAGATCGTCGCGCATCACCGGCGCCATCACGTGGAAGCCGACCGGCAGGCCGTCCTCGTCGGCGAGGCCGCACGGGAACGACGCGGCCGCGTTACCAGCCAGGTTGGACGGGATCGTGCAGAGGTCGTTCTTGTACATCGCGATCGGGTCGTCGATCCGGTCGCCGATCGCGAACGCGGTCGTCGGCGTGGCCGGCGACACCAGTACGTCGACCTGCTCGTAGGCCTTGGCGAAGTCGCGGGCGATCAGCGTCCGCACCTTCTGCGCCTGGCCGTAGTACGCGTCGTAGTACCCGCTCGACAGCGCATGTGTGCCGAGGATGATGCGGCGCTTCACCTCGGCGCCGAAGCCGGCCTCGCGGGACAGGCTCGTCACCGTCTCCGCGCTGTTCGTGCCGTCGTCACCGACCCGCACCCCGTACCGCATCGCGTCGAACTTGGCCAGGTTGGACGAGGCCTCGCTCGGCAGGATCAGGTAGTACGCCGGCAGCGCGTACTCGAAGTGCGGGCAGGAGACCTCGACCACCTCGGCGCCGAGCTTGGTGAGCAGCTCGACCGCCTCGTGGAAACGGGCCTCGACACCCGGCTGGTACCCCTCGCCGCCGAGCTCCTTCACGACACCGATCCGCAGACCGGCGACATCACCGTTGCGCGCGGCCTCGACGACCGCCGGGACCGGCTGGTTGATCGAGGTCGAGTCCATCGCGTCGTACCCGGCGATCGCCTCGTGCAGCAGCGCCGCGTCGAGCGTCGTCCGCGCACACGGACCGGGCGTGTCGAGGCTGGACGCCAGCGCGATCAGCCCGTACCGCGAGGTCCCGCCGTACGTCGGCTTCACACCGACCGTTCCGGTGAACGCACCCGGCTGCCGGATCGAGCCGCCGGTGTCGGTGCCGATCGCGAGCGGCGCCTCGTACGCCGAGATCGCGGCCGACGAACCGCCGCCGGAACCACCCGGGATCCGGGTCAGGTCCCACGGGTTGTGGGTCGTGCCGTACGCCGAGTTCTCGGTGGAGGAGCCCATCGCGAACTCGTCCATGTTGGTCTTGCCGAGGATCACGATCCCGGCCGCCTTCAGCCGCTTGACGACCGTCGAGTCGTACGGCGGCTTCCAGCCCTCGAGGATCTTCGAACCGGCCGTGGTCGGCACACCCTCCTGGGTGAGCACGTCCTTCAGCGCCAGCGGTACGCCGGCCAGCGGGGACAGCTGCTCGCCTGCGGTGCGCTTGTCGTCGACTGCCTTCGCCTGCGCCAGCGCGCCTTCGGTGTCGACGTGCAGGAACGCGTGCACGGCACCGTCGACGGCGGCGATCCGGTCCAGGTGGGCCTGGGTGATCTCCACCGAACTGGCCTGCCCGGACGTCATCAGCTCCGCGAGCTCCGCTGCGGTCTTCCTGGTGAGGTCGCTCATATCAGTCCTCCTCCAGGATCCGCGGCACCCGGAAACGCTGCTCCTCCGCGGCCGGCGCGCCGGACAGCGCCTGCTCGGGGGTGAGGCACGGGACGTTCTCGTCGGCGCGCATCACGTTGGTCAGCGGCAGGGCGTGCGAGGTCGGCGGGATGTCGTCCGCCGCCACCTGGCTGACTTGCCCGACCAAGGTGATGATCTGGTCGAGCTGCGGCGCAAGGTGGTCGAGCTCGTCGTCGGAGAGCTCGATCCGCGCCAGTCGCGCCAGGTGCGCAACCTCTTCGCGGGTAATCGATGGCATGAACTGATCCAATGCATGCAGTACCTGTTAGCCATGTGGACACGTGGCTACCAGGTACTTTAGTGGGCCGTCTGTGACAGCTGCATTTCCGTACCCCGCAGCTGTGGACAGCGGCCGGATGAGATGGGTCGGCGTGTCTTTGCCTACCGCTCTGTAACATGGGCGGCGACAAGGCGTTACGCGCAAGGTGATCGGCTGGGAGATGATCGTTCGGTGTTCCTGCTGCGCTTGATCATCCCCGACCGGCCCGGTTCGCTGGGTGTGGTCGCGACCGCCCTCGGTGAGGTGGACGCCGACATCCACGCGATCGAGATCGTCGAGCACCGGCGGGAGAACGGCACCGCCGTCGACGACATCGTGGTCGACCTGCCACCGGGCGTGCTCCCGGACCGCCTGGTCTCCGCCTGCAACGGCGTACCCGACGTCGAGGTCATCTGGTTCTCGCGGTACGGCGCCGGCGGCGGTCTGCACATGGACCTGGAAGCGGTCGAGCAGATGACGTCCGCGCCCGCGGACGCGATCGACATCCTCGTCGAACAGTCACCGGCCGTACTGCACGCGGACTGGGCGGCGCTGCTCGACGGCACCGGCAGCGAGGTGAAGGTCGCGCTGGAGACGAGCGCGACGCCGGAGTTCGGCGACATGGCGAGCGGCTGGCTCCCGCTGGAGAAGGCGACGACCCTGGCAGCTCCGGACCACAAGGGCCTGTCGGAGTCGGTGCTGGTCGCCGCACCGCTCGACTCCGACCGCCGCGTCCTCGTCATCGGCCGCCGCGGAGGCCCTGAGTTCCTCGGCTCCGAAGTAGCCCGCCTCTCCTACCTGGCCTCACTAGCCGTAACCATCCGCGCCACCGCCTAACCCCCGCAAACCGGCGCCCCCGCCAGCGCGTGGACCAGTCACGCGAATGGATCAGTCACGCGAATGGATATCCCCTCGCGTTGTGGCTTCTCCCCTCGCACACCAACGGAGAACCCCAACACGCGGGGATATCCCCTGCCGTTCTGACGCAGATCTAGGTGGGTGGTCGACGGGTTCCGCGGCGGCGGCGGGGCTTGGTGTGACGTGCACGCTCGACAGGACATGTCCAGTGAACAGGTAGTGCACCTGAGCGTAAACGCGCCCGCGCGTACACCGTCACACCGGTGCACTACCTGTCGAGCGTGCACATAACCCCGCCGCGGGCAGCCGTCCCGCCACCAACCCCATCACCCAGCCGGCACCACAACATCCACCCGTCCAGCACAAGTACGGATATCCCCTGGCGTTGTGGGTTCTCCCCTCTAACACCAACAGAGAAGCCACAACACCGACGGATATCCCCTCGTGTGCGAGGGCTCTCGTCGCGCCCGACCTCGGCGCCGGCCGACGGGATGGACCGGGCGGTGCATGCGGCGGTGCGGTGCGTGCGGTGGTGCGGTGCGTGCGGTGGTGCGGTGCGTGCGGTGGTGCGGGCGGGCGGGCGGTGGGACTGGAGACAGGAGCTGGTGGGCGGAGGCAGGGAATGTCGGGTTCCAGGTCTCCACGGCTTGTCGCAAGTCTCCGGATGCCGCCACGGACGCCCACACATCTGACCGGAGCGCCGGATATCCCCTGCCGTTCTGGCGCAGATCTGGGTGGGTTTGGCCGATCCGGCGGCGTCGACGCGCTCGCGCGAGGTAGCCCGCTGATCCACCACTGGCGGCTTGCATCACCCGCTGGCGGCTGCATCACCCGCTGGCGGGTTGCAAACCCGCCAGCCGCACAACAACCCACCAGCCGCACAACAACCCACCAGCCGCACAACACCCCACCAGCCGGTGCGGGCGGGCTTACCTGGGTTCGCGTCTGCGGGTGGAGCAGGAACGCATGGGGCGAGAGGCGCGAAAACCCCCGCTCGGCGGATTGCTGCGAGCGGGGGTTCTGCTGTGTCTCGGGTGGAGCGGAGCGTCAGGCTCAGGTGAATTGGAAGTAGGCGAGGGCCCAGAGGCCGGCGATGATCAGGAGGACGACTACGCCGATCAGGCTGACGATCAGGATCGCCTGGCTGTTGCTGCCGTTCCGGTCCGGGAGGTCGAACTGGGTGGGACCCCAGGCCCCGCCGCCGTCGACCCGCCGGACCGCCTCGGGCGGTGGCTGGGCCATCGTCCGAGACTCCCGCTTCTCCCGGGGGAACTTCAATCCGTCCTCCGTGCTGCTTCCGTACTGCGTCTGCGCTGCTTCCCGTACTGCGTCTGTGCCGCGTCTGTGCTGCGGATCAGGCGTAGAACGACTCGTACTGGATCGAGACCTGCTGCGACGTGTAGCTGGCCGACGTGTTTCCGGTGATCTCGACCTTCCAGCCGCCTACATAAGCAGAGTACGACTTCCCGTCGTTGTGCGCGTCGACGTACGCCTTCACGGCCGCGACGTTGCCGCCCTTGAGGGCACCGAACGCGTCACCGAGCGCAGCCGGCAGCGCCTTCTTGGCGTCCTCGGCCTCACCGGAGGCGCTGATCTCGATGTCCTTGATGCCCTTGCCGCTGCTGGCGAAGAAGAAGACCCGCTGGTACCCGTACTTGCCGACATCCTTCTTGCAGGAGGTCGTACAGACGTACCCCTTGGCCTTCAGCGCCGTCACCAACTGCACCTGGGTCGTGTCGAACGACTGGTCCGGCAGGTCCAGCGAGTCCTCGCCGGACTTGTGACCGGACAGCCGGACGCTCTGGCCCTGGTTGCTCAGCTGGAAATCGCCCCAGGTGGTGCCGACCTCGTCGGAACGCTGACCGGTCTTCACCGCGTCCTGGACCTTCTTCACCTGGTCGGCGCCGAAGGTGTCGTTGCCGACCGCCTGCAGCACCTGGTCGAAGGCGACCTGGGCGTTGTTGAAGTTGTCGTCGTCCTCGGCCTCCAGCCGCACCGCGACGATGTTGCCGTCGGAGCTGAACTGGAAGATCGCCTCGGCGCCCTTGCGGCCGTCCGGCTTGAAGCAGCCGCGGTGCGCGCCCTGACCGGTGTTGAACAGGTCGCTGCAGCCGAAGCCGAGGCCCTGCAGCTTCTCGGTCGCCGCCTTCGCCTGGCCGGTCGCGTTGCCGAGCTCGCCGTTCTGGCCGGGACCGCCGGAGGTGGAGGTCGTCGGGCTGCCGGTGGGCTCACCGGTCGGCTGCTCGGTGGTCGTCGGCTGCGTCGTGGGCTCGTCGCCGCCGCCGAACGCGCGGATGCCGAGGAACACCAGCAGGCCGATCACAATGAGACCGACCACACCGCCGCCGATCACCAGCGGCAGCTTCTCCTTGCTGATGCCACCCGGGCCCTTGGAGCCCGGACCGCCCGGCTGCCACTGCTGGCCGGGACCGCTCTGCTGCTGGTGCCAGCCGCCTTGCTGCCGGCGCTGGCCCCACGACTGCTGCTGGTAGGCGCCACCCTGCTGCGGCGGCTGACCCCAGCCACCCGCCGGCGGCTGCCCCTGCTGCGGCTGACCAGGCTGCCCTGGCTGACCCGGCTGACCGTGCTGACCGTGCTGACCAGGCTGGCCCGGTTGCCCAGGCTGCTGTCCCCAGCCACCCTGCTGCGGCGGCTGACCGTGCGGAGGCTGGCCCTGCTGCGGCGGCTGACCGTGCGGAGGCTGGCCGTGCTGCTGAGGCTGCTGCGGCTGGGGCTGCTGCGGCGGCTGTCCCCAGCCACCACCTTGGCCCTGCCCCGGGGGCTGTTGTCCCCAACCACCCTGCTGTGGCGGCTGGCCGCCCTGTCCCCCGTGCTGCCCGCCTGGCTGGCCCCCCGGCTGCCCAGGACCCCGTGGTCCCTGCGGCGGCGTCGTCATATGTGCTCCTTCTGACCCAGGTGTCGACGTGCAAAGTTAACAGTCGGACGGCTCAGCGTTCCCGCTGGATCCTTCCGGTGCGCGGACTGCCGAAATCGTTACGACTCGTCGGCCGAGGGTGTGGTCGCCACCGCGGCAGCCGCCTCGGCGCCGTCGTCGAGCAGCACCCGGAACCCGGCCGCGTCCAGGATCCGCACGCCGAGCTGGACGGCCTTGTCGTACTTCGATCCCGGCGAATCGCCGACCACCACGAAGGACGTCTTCTTCGACACCGAGCTCGCGACCTTGCCGCCGCGTCCGACGATCGCCTCGGTCGCCTCGTCCCGGCTGAACCCCTCGACGGTCCCGGTCACCACGACCGACAGCCCGGTCAGCGTCTGCGGCAGCGTCGGCCCGCTGCGCTCCTCGCGCATGACCACGCCGGAGGCCTGCCACTTGTCCACGATCGCCTGGTGCCACGGCACCTGGAACCACTCGATCAGCGCCTGCGCGATGGTCGGCCCGACGCCCTCGGTCTCGGCCAATTGCTCCTCGGTGGCCGCCCGTACGTCCTCGATGGTCCTGAACACCTCGGTCAGTGCGACCGCAGCGGTCGGCCCGACGTGCCGGATCGACAGCGCGACCAGCACCCGGGACAGCGGCTTGGTCTTCGCCTCCTCGAGGTTCGCCAGCAGCTTGCGGGCGTTCGCGGACAGCGCGCCGGCCTTGGTGGTGAAGAACTCGCTCGCGGCCAGCTTCTCTTCGGTGAGCGCGAACAGGTCGCCCTCGTCGGCGATCAGCTCGCCGCGGATGAGCGCGTCGGCCGCCTTGAACCCGAGCCCCTCGATGTCGAACGCAGACCGGCCGGCCAGGTAGAACAGCCGCTCGCGCAGCTGGCCCTGGCAGTACTGCGAATTCGGGCAGCGGATGTCGACGTCGGACTCCTTGGCCGGCGCCAGCACCGTGTCGCACCACGGGCACCTGGTCGGCATCTCCCACGCCGGCAGGCCCTTCGGGCGCAGGTCCACCACCGGTCCGAGGACCTCGGGGATCACGTCACCCGCTTTCCGCAGTACGACGGTGTCGCCCGGGCGGACGTCCTTGCGGGCGACCTCCTTGGCGTTGTGCAGCGTGGCGTACTCGACCGTGGAACCGGCCACGCGGACCGGCTCCATGTGCGCGAACGGGGTGACCCGGCCGGTGCGGCCGACGTTCACCTCGATCTCGATCAGCTTGGTGTTGACCTCTTCGGGCGGGTACTTGTACGCGATCGCCCAGCGCGGGGCGCTCGAGGTCGACCCGAGCGCGCGCTGCAGATCGACCTCGTCGACCTTCACCACGACGCCGTCGATCTCGTGGTCCACCGAGTGCCGATTCTCGCCGTAGTACGCGATGAACTCGTTGACCTCGTCGAGCGTGCCGACCCGGCGCGCACGGTCGCTGACCGGCAGGCCCCAGGCCTTCAGCTGGTCGTACGCCTCCGACAGCCGGCCGACGTGGTAGCCCTCGACCTTGCCGAGGCCGTGGACGACGAACCGCAGCGGGCGGCCCGCCGAGACTCGCGGGTCCTTCTGGCGCAGCGATCCGGCCGCGCTGTTCCGCGGGTTGGAGAACACGTCCTTGCCGGCCTCGACGAGCTGGGCGTTGAGCTCCTCGAAGTCCTCGACCCGGAAGTAGACCTCGCCGCGGACCTCCAGGAAGGCCGGGAGGTCGTCGCCGCGCAGCTGCTCCGGGATGCCCTTGATCGTCCGGACGTTCGGCGTGACGTCCTCGCCGGTGCGGCCGTCGCCGCGGGTGGCGCCGCTGACCAGCTTGCCGTTCTCGTACACCAGGTCGAGGGCGAGGCCGTCCACCTTGAGCTCGCAGAGGAATCCGCTGTCGTGGATCTGCTGGACGGTGACCTCGCGCTCGAGCCGCTTCGCCCAGGCCTCCATCTGCTCGGCGGAGAACGCGTTGCCGAGGCTCTCCATCCGCGTCGGGTGGTCGACCGGCGTGAACAGCGTGGAGATCGGCGCGCCGACCTTCTGGGTGGGCGAATCAGGCGTCCGGAGCTCCGGATACTGCTCCTCGAGACCCTGCAGCTCGTGCATCAGCGCGTCGAAGTCGGCATCCGAGATGATCGGGCTGGCCAGGTAATACCGCGCCCGGTGGTCCTCGATCTCCTGGCTCAGCTCCGCGTGCCGCGTCCGTACCTCAGCCGGCGCTTCAGCCTTCTCCTCCGTGGCCATGGAGAAAACTTACAACTGTCCACCGACGTTTCCGGCGAGGTGAACGCCGCCTTCGGTGGCGGGTTGGGAGGGCTTCGCTCAAGCGTCGGCAGCTTCGCCGACCACGTCGACGATGTCGCGCAGGAGCTTCAACCGCGCTCTGGCATCGGCCGGTGACGGAGCGGATGCCAGCCCGCACGCGGGCGTGATGACGACCTTCTTCAGCAGTTCCGGGTCGAGCCCGAGTTCGCGCCAGCGGCGTACGAGCAGGTCTGCTGCCTTTTCGGCGGACGGAAGCGCGCCGGTGGTGGGTACGACGCCTGCGTAGAGCGTGGAGCCCGCCTCGGCGGCGATTGCTATCTGGTCCCAGGCCGCCGTGTTCAGCAGGGCCGTGTCGACGGCCACCCCGGTGGCGCCCGACTTGGAGAAGACCTCGATCGGCGGACGAGCCGCGCAGCAGTGAACGATGGTGGGTGCACCCGTGGTGAACAGGCTGAGGAGCTCCACAGCACCAGGCCCGTCGACAGAGCGGTGCTTGCTCCAGCCGGAGGCAGTTGGCACGGCTCCCGCGAGTACGGCGGGCAGCCCAGGCTCATCCACCTGCAGCACGACCTCAGCTCCCGGAACCCGCTTCCGTACGTCGGCCACGTGCTGCTGCACGCCATCCGCCAGGGCCTGCGCCAGGTCCCGCCGCGCACCGTGGTCCGCCAGCATCTTGTCCCCGCGCGGCCGCTCCACCGCTGCAGCCAGCGTCCACGGGCCGGTGACCTGTACCTTCAGCGGTCCCTGATACCCGTCGGCGTACTCCTCCAGCACGTCCAGGTCTTCATGCAGCAGTGCCCGCGCCCGCCGCTGGTCCAGACTCGCCCGCGAGTCCCCACCACCGGTCAGCCGCCACCCGACCGGCTGCAGGTCCGCAGCCAGCCCTGTCAGTACGGCGACGGTCCGGCTGATCATGTCGCCGTACGGACGCGCCGGCAACTCCGGCAGGAACGGGACGTCGACCAGCTCGAGTACGGCCCGCATCCACTCGCGGATGTCATCACCAGGGAGCGAGCCCAGGCCACTCGTCGTCATGGGGCCCCCGTCCTGGACTGAGGAGCGTAGGGAGCGTAGCGACTGAAGCGACGAGGGAAGGACGGGGACCAAGGCCCCATGACCCGCCGCGCCGGAGGCGTGGCATCCAGTTCAGTCGTCATACGGAAGCGGTGACGCGCTCGACGGTGTCGATCGTCGCGGAGCCGATCACGCGCGTGCCGTCGTACAGCACCACTGCCTGTCCGGGCGCGACTGCCGAGGTCGGCTCGTCGAAGGTGACCTGGACCTCGTCGCCGTCGACCTGTGCAGTCACAGCGACCTCTTCACCGTGCGCACGGAGCTGTGCCTTCACCTGGAGCTCCGCAGCGGGAGCTGGGCCGCACCAGCGGGGCTTGGACGCGGTCAGGTGCGAGACAGCCAGCTCCGCGCGGGAGCCGACGGTCACGGTGCGGTCGACCGGGCTGATGTCGAGGACGAAGCGTGGCTTGCCGTCCGCGGCCGGCGTACCGATCCGCAGGCCCTTGCGCTGGCCGATGGTGAAACCGTGCGTGCCCTGGTGCTCGCCGAGCTTGTTGCCCTGCGCATCGATGATGTCGCCCGGCGCCTCACCCAGCTGCGCGCCGAGGAAGCCCGCGGTGTTGCCGTCAGCAATGAAGCAGATGTCGTGGCTGTCCGGCTTGGCCGCGACCGACAGGCCACGCCGCTCGGCCTCCTCGCGCACCTCGGTCTTGACCGTGTCGCCGAGCGGGAAGAACGCATGCGCGAGCTGCTGCTGCGTCAGTACGCCGAGCACGTAGGACTGGTCCTTGGCCGGGTCAACGGCTCGGTGCAGCTCCCGACCGTCGGATGTGTCGACGATCCGCGCGTAGTGCCCGGTCGCGACCGCGTCGAAGCCGAGCGCGAGAGCCCGCTCCAGTACGGCGCTGAACTTGACCTTCTCGTTGCAGCGCAGACACGGGTTCGGCGTACGGCCGGCCGCGTACTCGCTGACGAAGTCCTCGACCACGTCGGCGTGGAACCGCTCGGCCAGGTCCCACACGTAGAACGGGATGCCGATCACGTCCGCGGCCCGGCGCGCGTCGCGGGAGTCCTCGATCGTGCAGCAGCCGCGTGCGCCGCTGCGGTACGACTGCGGGTTGCGGCTGAGCGCCAGGTGCACACCGGTCACGTCGTGCCCGGCCTCGGCCATCCGCGCGGCCGCGACGGCGGAGTCCACTCCGCCGGACATGGCTGCGAGTACCCGCATCAGTTGTTCCTTCCCACGTTCTGCAGGCCGGCGGACTTCGCCCGCTCCACCACCGGCCCGATGTTGTCCAGGACGGCGTCGATATCGGCCTGGGTCGAAGTGTGCCCGAGGGTGAACCGGAGCGAGCCGCGGGCCCGCTGGTCGTCGTACCCCATCGCCAGCAGCACGTGGCTCGGCTCGGCGACCCCGGCGTTGCACGCGGACCCGGTCGAGACCTCGATCCCCCGTGCGTCGAGCAGCAGCAACAGCGAGTCGCCCTCGCAGTCGCTGAACGACAAGTGTGCGTTACCGGGCAAGCGGTCCGTCGGGTCCCCCGACAACAGAGCGCCCTCGACGGTGCCGGTGATGCCCTTGATCAGGGTGTCCCGCAGTTCCGTCAGCCGGCGGGCCTCGTCCGCCTGGTGCTTCACCGCGTGCTCGGCCGCCACGGCGAACCCGGCGGTCGCGGGCGCGTCGAGAGTGCCGGACCGTACGTCGCGCTCCTGCCCGCCGCCGTGCAGGATTGGCGTCAGCTGCGTCTCCTTGTGGACGACGAGCGCCCCGATCCCGTACGGACCGCCGAGCTTGTGCGCGGACACCGTCATCGCGTCCACGCCCAGCTCGGCGAAGTCCACCGGCACCTGCCCGATCGCCTGCACCGCATCGGTGTGCACGGGTACGCCGTACTCCTGCGCGATCGCCGCCACATCAGCGACCGGCTGCAGCGTGCCGACCTCGTTGTTCGCCATCATCAGCGTGATGAACGACACGGACTCCGGGTCTCGCTCGACAGCCCGCCGTACGTCGTCCGGACGTACGCGACCCAGCTCGTCGACCGGGAGCCACTCGATCTCGGCGTGCTCGTGCTGACCGAGCCAGACCGCCGGGTCGAGCACCGCGTGATGCTCGATACCGCTCAGCAGGATCCGGCGCCGACGCGGGTCGGCGGCCAGCCGGGACCACCACAGGCCCTTCAGCGCGAGGTTGTCCGCCTCGGTGCCGCCGGAGGTGAACACGATCTCGCTCGGCTGCGCACCGAGCGCCGCGGCGATCGACTCGCGGGCTTCCTCGACCGTACGCCGTGCGCACCGGCCGGAGCCGTGTAGTGACGACGCGTTACCGGTCCGCGCGAGGTGATAGGTCATCGCCTCGATCGCGGAGGGGAGCATCGGGGTCGTCGCCGCGTGGTCCAGGTACACCGTGCGACGGTCGGGAGGAGTCATAACAGTTTCAAGGGTATGTCCGACCCGGATGTTCCCGCTCCTCGGGAGCCACCGCGCGAGACTACGAGCACACCGAAAGCGCCCACCTGACGTACGACGTACCCCATCAGGAGCAGTGATGACACAGGAGATCCTCGACCGGCGCGCGGCGGCGGTCATCGAAGCCAACAAGTACCTGGCGCTCGGGACGGTCGGCAGTGACGGGCTGCCCTGGGTGACGCCGGTCTACTTCACACCGGACGGGCACGACACGTTCTACTGGGCGTCGTCGCCGAACTCGCTGCACTCACGCAGCATCGCCGAGCGGCCGGACGTGAGCATCGCGATCTTCGACTCGACCGTGCCGATCGGCGGCGCGTCGGCCGTGTACTTCCGCGCGCAGGCCGCTCTCGTCCCGGACGACGAGCTGGAGGCGTGCGCGACGCTCTACTCGTCGCGGTACGAAGAGCTGCGCGCGTACACCGCCGACGAACTGCGCGACGACATCCGCCTGTACCGCGCCCGCGCCACCGAGCACTGGATCCTGGTCACCGGCGGCGACCCGGAGTTCGGCACCGGACGCGACTCCCGGCGGCCCGTGTGGACCTGATGACCCGCTGACACGCCATCCTTCCGGAGAGCAACGTCTGGTTGAGCGGAAGGCAGGAAATGAGCGACTGGTGGACCGAACGTAGGCAGAACCAACAGCTGTCCAACCTCGAGAGCGAGATGTCGTACGCGCGCGAGGAGGCCTCTAGTCTCCGGTCCCAATTGTCCCGGGTCCAGGGCAGCTTGCAAAGCCGCGTGGACAGCATGTCGCGTGCGTTCGACGCCTTTGTCGAGCTCTCCGACCTCCGCCACGAGACCGCCGGTTTCGTCGACGCCGCCGAGCTCCGCCGCTACGCCAGCCGGGTCCTCTCCGCGATGGCGTCCAGCACCGACCTACCGGAGCCCAGCGCGCCCGTCGCCCGGTACTGGTTGGACCCCGCCACGCAAGCGCTGATCTCCCTGCGCGCCTCCACGCCGGACGAGCAGGCGATCAGTACGGCGATGGAACTCGACCAGCGCCGTACGTCGATCTACCTGTCGCTGGCGTTGGCGGTGCTGGGGCAGCGGCACCAGGTGCAGAACGAGTGGCTCGACGTCGCATTCGGCGTACCGGCTGCGGACGGGACGCTCACCCGGGTGCAGCGGGTGCTCTGGACGACAGCCGCGCGTGGTGGCTTCGGGGCGGACGGCCTCGAGCTGGTGGTGAAGCGGCTGCAGTCCGCCCCGTCCCCCGAGGGCGTTTGGCTGTCGCGGCTCGAGAATCGCGGCAGCTCGAGCCGCTCGAGCGGTCCACGTCTCAAGGCGACCGAGCAGCAGGACGACGCAGCGAACCGCTTGAGCCGGATCCGCGACGCCGTCGAGACGATCCTCGGCAACACCGAGGCCCGCGAGCCCGACCCCGACCTGAACTACCCCGAGACCCGCAAGACCGACAGCACCCCCGACGACCGCAAGTCGTCCCGTCGCGACGCTGACGACGAGCCGGCTGAGGACAGTGCGGCGGCCATGCTGCGACTGCTGATCTCCGAAGGCAGCGCGCCGGAGCGCGAGACGCTGGCCCGCATCGCCGTACTGCGTGCACGGGTGACCGGGGCTGCCGAGTCGGCCGCTCAGACGCTCGACGACTCGGTCGGCACGGTCGACGCGCTGCTCACCGAGGACCTCGGCCTGTCCGCCGACCCGCACCTGGCGGCCGCCGCCCTACGCGTCGTCGGCCCGTTGGTGCTGCCCGCGGTCGAGACCGTGGCGCAGACGGCCGAGCTCCCGGGCCCGTCGGAGGTCTCCATCGACAGCGGCGCACACACGATCACCATCCGCGCCGACGGACCCGACCAGCTCGAACTCGGTAAGGCGACGTCATCGCTCACCGCGACCGCCGGCGTGATGACCACCGGACAGCGCGCCACTCCGATCGTGCTGCTGGCGGGCGGCGCGGTGGTGGCGATCGGGCTCGGCCTGCTCCTGCACTGGTTCTGGATCGTCGTCGGCCTCGCCGTGATGGCCTTCGGCCTCAACAGCTACCTGAAGCTGCGACGCGCCATCGACGCCGACAAGACCAGAGCCGCCGGGGAAGTCGCCAACCTCAACGAACGCTGCGCAACAGCCACCACCGCACTCGCGAACTACCTCAAGAACACCGACGCCCGAAAGACCGCCATCACCGACGACCTCACCACGATCCGCCACCAACTGACCACCTGAGTAAGCCGATCCACCGGCGTCACCGGGTCCGCTCCGCATCAGCCGATCCGCCACGCCCCGTCGTCCCCTCCAGCACCCGCCGCGCCCCATCACTCGATGGGATATCCGGCTCTTGTGACGCATGTGTGGGGTCATCGATTGGCCGTGCCGTCCTGCGGAGCGTGGCTCCCGGCGGTGTCTGAGCCGGTGCCGCCCCCGCCCCCTTCACCACCACGGCGTCCGAGCGGGTTACCGGGCGTGGCGTGGAGCGAGACTCAGGTGAGCGGGGAGGAACCCTGCCCGATCAGGGCAGAACATCCTCCCCAGTCCCCCAATCCCCCCAATGCCCCGGTGCCCCGGAGCTCTCGGGAGTGTGAGGTGTCGTGGCGGGGAAAGAAATCGTCACAACACGCACATTTGTTTCCCCGCTCCCAGGCACCCCGGATCGAGCATCGATCCCCCGCACCCGGCTCCACGCCGCGTAGGCGAACCGCCCGGCCGACAACCATGCCGCGACGACGGTCCGGAGACAGGAACCGGTAGCCACCGACACGAACTCACGGCTGAAGACACCCAGCAACCTGTTCAAGCCCCCGCCAGCCCCGACCCCGCCCTCCGCGCACCAGTCACCGCCCACACATCGAGCAGAAGAGCCGGATCTCCCCTCCAGGAATGTGGCAGCCCGGCTCGGGGTTCCGGGCCGGGCTGTCGGTGGTGCTGGGTGTCGCTGTGGTCAGGACTTGCGTTTGGTTACTTCTTCGGTGGCGGTGGGGAGGACCTTGTGGAGGTCGCCTACTACGCCGAAGTCGACCAGTTCGAAGATTGGGGCCTCGGGGTCCTTGTTGACTGCGACGATGGTCTTCGAGGTCTGCATGCCGGCGCGGTGCTGGATGGCGCCGGAGATGCCGGCGGCGACGTACAGCTGGGGGGACACGGTCTTGCCGGTCTGGCCGACCTGGTAGGCGTGCGGGTACCAACCCGAGTCCACCGCCGCACGGGATGCGCCCACCGCGGCGCCGAGGGAGTCGGCGAACGCCTCGATCGGGCCGAAGTTACCGCCCGTACCGCGGCCACCGGACACGATGATCGCGGCCTCGGTCAGCTCCGGGCGACCCGTCGCCTCGCGGGGCTTGGAGTCCGTGATCCGCGCCGTCTTGGCCGCGTCGGAGATCGTGACGTCGAACTCCTCCACCTCCGGCGAGGTCTCAGCGGCCTCGGGAGTGGCGGCGTTCGGCTTCACCGTGATGATCGGCGTGCCGTGTGTGACCTTCGCCTGCACGGTGAAGTTGCCAGCGAACACCGACTGCGTGGTGACAGGGCCGCCGTCGCCAGCGACCACGTCGACGGCGTCGGTGATCAGGCCGGAGTCCAGCTTGACCGCGAGCCGGGCCGCGATCTCCTTGCCCTCGGCGTTCGACGAGATCAGGATCGCCGACGGCTCGATCTTCGCCGCGACCTGCGCCAGCGCCTCGGCCTTGGGCGCCACCAGGAACTGTGTGAGCTCCGGGTTCGACAACGCGATCACCTTCGTCGCGCCGTACTGCCCCAGGGCCGGCAGCGCGTCCGAAACACCCTCACCGATGAACACCGCGACCGGCTCGCCGAGGCGGCGGGCGATCGTGAGGAGCTCGGCGGTCGTCTTACGGACCGTGCCCGCGGCGTGGTCGACAAGAACCAGAACGTTCGACATAACTAGACCCGCACCCCTCAGAGGAACTTGTTCGTGGACAGGAACTCGACGAGTCCGGCGGCACCGCTACCGTCCTCGTCAGTGACGATCGTGCCGGCGCTGCGCGGCGGACGGGCGGTCACCTCGACCACCTCGGTCCAGGCGCCCGAGCCACCCACCTGCTCCGGGGTCAGCTCGAGGTCGGCCAGCGACCAGGTCTCGACCGGCTTCTTCTTCGCGGCCATGATCCCCTTGAACGACGGGTACCGCGGCTCGTTCGCCTGGTCCGACACCGACAGCACCAGCGGCAGCGTGCCTTCGATGGTCTCGCTCGCGGTGTCGCCGTCACGGCGGATCCGCACAGTCTGCCCGTCGACCGTCACCTCCGACCCCAGCGTCACCGCCGGCAGCCCGAGCCGCTCCGACACCATCGCCGGAACAACACCCATACCGCCGTCGGTCGAACCCATGCCGAACACGACCAGGTCGGCTTCCAGCTTGGCCAGCGCCTTGGACAGGATCAGCGACGTCGCGACCGCGTCCGAACCGTGGATCGCGTCGTCGAGAACGTGGACACCGGCGTCGGCGCCCATCTGCAGACCCTTCTTCACCGCGTCCGCGGCCTGCTCCGGACCGACGGTCAACACCGTCACTTCGGCGTCCCCGGCCTCCTTGACGGTGAGAGCGGTCTCGACGGCATACTCGTCCAGCTCGGACAGCAGCCCGTCGACACCCGCACGGTCCACCGTGTTGTCCTCCGAGCGGAAGCGGCGGTCCGCGGTGGCATCCGGCACGAACTTCGCGCAGACGACGATCTTCATAGCGTGTGGGACCCCTTCTGGTTAACGGTCTCTGCCAGCCTGCCACGGATGTTACTCGCGAGAAACATAACTCTGGTGCGAGTCCCATCACAGTCTCGTAGACGACTAGTCTGACTCAGGTGATCGAGACGTTACCGCTGACCGGCGAGAGGACCGCGCCCGGGATCTGGCACGAGAACTATTGGTTCGCGCGTCATGATGCCGCCTATCGCTGGATCACGGCCCATCTGCCGATCGGGACCGGCCGGTTCCTCGACGCCGGCTGCGGCGAGGGCTACGGCGCGGAACAGCTCCGGCTCGCCGGAGCGAACCCGGCGACCGGTCTCGACTATGAAGATACGACGTTGCGGCACGTCCGCCGCGCTTATCCACAGGTCAATGTCGCGCGCGGCAATCTCGTGCAGACACCCTTTGCGGACAACGCTTTCGAGACCGTGACGTCGCTGCAGACGATCGAGCACCTCTGGGAGCAGCCGCGGTTCGTCGCCGAGTGCGCGCGCATTCTCGCGCCCGGCGGAACCTTGGTCCTCAGTACGCCGAACCGCCTGACCTTCCCGAGCGGGAACTGGTACCACACGCGCGAACTCACCGCCGCCGAGTTCATCGAACTGCTCGAGCCGCACTTCGAGATCACGCAGGCGCTCGGCCTCCACCACGGCGTACGGCTCACGTCTTGGGAGACGCAGTACGGGTCCTGTGTCGACGCACAGCTCGGCGCCGAGCACGACCAGTGGGACGACAACCTGGCCGGACTCGTGCGCAGTACGACGTACGCCGACTTCGAGATCCGCCCAGGAAACCTGGACGAATCTCTCGATCTCGTGCTCGTGGCAACGCCTACGGGCGGATGATCCGCTCGACGATCTTGCCGGCGATCAGGTAGACCAGGGCCGCGATCCCCCAGTTCACCAGGAGGGTGTTCTTCGCGGTCTCCAGCCGGAACAGGTCCTTGAACGGGCCGACCAGGTCGTGACCGCGTTCGAGGATCCAGCGCACGATCTCGTTGCTCTGGTTGGTCTGGTCGAGCGCGGTGAACAGCGCACCGAGCGCGAGCACCGCGGCCGCGAGGACCGCGATCAGCCAGATCAGCGACGCGATCAGGTTGCGCAGCTTCCGGACGCCGGAGCCGACCGAGGTCAGCGCCTGCTTGCCCACGCCGGATGCCGAGGAGCCGCTCTTCGCCGGTTTGTTGCCCGAGGCACCGGTCGGCTTCGCGGGCGGCTTGGCCGCCGCGGCAGTCGCACCAGTGGCCGCCGCAACCGGCTCCTTGCCAGAAGCAACAGCATCCTCCGAGCCGGCCGCGTCCGCTGCCGGGGCCTCGGCCGCCGCCTTCTCGCGGGCCCGCTGCTCCGCCACGATCTCCGCCGCCGTCTTCGGCCGCGCAGTCTTCGTCACGGTCGCCGTACCCGAACCGCCCGCGCCGGCCCCTGCACCAGTCACGGCGCCGGACTCGGTTGCGGTGCCCGGCTTCGCGCCGGCCTTGCCGGCTTCGGCGGCCGGGTTCAACTCAGCCTTCTCGTCGTGCGTACCCACGTCGTCCATCTCCTCAGCCGGGGTCCGTTCCTCGTCCGTGGCCACTGCGGCGGCCGGCGGTCTCCTCCGCCGGCTGACCGGGACCGGGCGTGGCGACAACCGGCGGCGCGCGCCCGCAACCGGTGCCGCTGCCGTACTGCCGTCCACTGTGCGGTCAACTGTGCCGTCTGCTGTGCCATCTACTGCGCCGTCCACTGCCTGTGCTTCCGGGTTCACGCTGGTATTCACGCCCATGTCTGACTCGTTCGTTTCAAGCACTGGTTCCAACGTAGCGCTGCCGGCGACCATCGGCTCGGCGACGATCGGCACCGGGTCGACCGCGCGGGTCCTCGCCTGCGTGATCGAGTTGTCGGCCGCGGCCTGGTCGAGCAGCGACCGGGCAGCCTGGTCGGCCGGCTCGATCGCAGCCTGGTCAGCCACGCTACTTCTCCTCTCCGATGCTCAGCAGCTGCTCATCAGGTCGTGGGCGTCCGACCGGATGTGGGGGCCATAGTGCCCGACTGGTGAGTAACTTGAGAACCCCTCACGCTCTCTTTTTCACCATCTGCTTCTACCTCATCACCACCCGCATCCCCCGGCGCCACGCTCGGGGACGGCGCAACCGGGGTTTCGCCGGCCCGCAGCAGGCCGGCGGTCCGGGTGTTCGCGGCAGCCAGTCCGGCCAGGTACTTGCGGCGTTCGGCGCTGGCGGCGTACCGAGTCGTGCGGTCACCGAGGACCTTCGCCGGTACGCCGGCCGCGATCGAGTACGCCGGGATGTTGCCGCGGGCAACGCTGTTGGCGCCGATCACCACGCCGCGGCCGATGTCGGCGCCCCGGGTGACCGTGACCTTCGTGGCCAGCCAGCAGTCCGGGCCGATCCGGACCGGGGACTTGACCAGGCCCTGGTCCTTGATCGGCAGGTCGAGGTCCTCGGTCTTGTGGTCGAAGTCGCAGATGTAGGTCCAGTCCGCGATCAGGGTCGACGCGCCGATCTCGATGTCCAGGTAGCAGTTCACCGTGACGTCGCGGGCGAACACCACCTTGTCGCCGATCCGCAGCGTGCCCTCGTGCGCGCGCAGCCGGGTCTCGTCGCCGAGGTGCACCCATTTGCCGAGCACGATCCGCCCGTGTCCGGGCCGGGCCACGATCTCCAGGTGCTTGCCGAGGAACACGAAACCCTGGGTGATCACGTGCGGGTGCCGCAGCCGGAACCAGGCGAACCGCCAGTAGCGCTTCAGGTAGTACGGCGTCCACGCCCGATGGCGCACCACCCAGCGCAGATTCGGCACGGACAGCAACCGCATCAACACACCCTACTGCTTGTCGGCTACCCCGGTGATCGAGACGTTGTAGTACAGCTCATCCGGTACGACGGCCGACAACGCCTTGTCCACCTTGGACAGTTGCAGCCACGACTTGTACGCGAACATCCGCCACCCGAACCCGAGCTTCTGCTCCGGTACGGCGGCCTCGAACGTACGGATCGGCCACCCGACCCATGCCGCCAGCAACTCCTCCGTGACGGTGCGAACGTCCGCGGCGCCCGCCCGCGACGCCATCCGCGCCAGCGTGTCCGGGTCGAACGTGTGCAGGTCCACGACAGCTTCCAGCGCGGCCGCTCGCGACGACTCGTCGAGCTCCTCCTGCGGCCGCCGCCAGTGCGCGAGCGCGGGCAGCTTGGTCACGTTGGTGGTCGCCCACCAGGTGAACCGGGACAGTCGCCGGGCCACGATGTCGCCGTACCGGGTGGGCTCGCCGCAGATCACGAAGCGTCCGCCCGGCTTCAGCACCCGGAGCATCTCGCGGAACGCCAGCTCGACGTCCGGGATGTGGTGGATGACCGCGTGCCCGATGACGAGGTCGAACGTGTTGTCGTCGTACGGCAGCTTCTCGGCGTCCGCGACCTTGCCCTCGATCGCGAACCCGAGGGTCTTCGCGTTCTTCTTCGCGGCCTCGACCATGCCCGGCGAGAGGTCGGTGACGTGCGCCTCGTCGAGGACGCCGGCCAGCTTGAGGTTCAGCGTGAAGAAGCCGGTGCCGGCGCCGATCTCGAGGGTCTTGCCGTACGGCCAGCCGCGGGTGCCGGCGACCGCGGTGAAGCGGTCCCGGGCGTAGTCGACGCAGCGTTCGTCGTACGAGATCGACCACTTCTCGTCGTACGTCGACGCTTCCCAGTCGTGGTACAGCACCTGGGCGAGCTTGTTGTCGTTCCAGGCGGCCTCGACTTCCTCAGCGGAGGCAGCAGGCTTGGAGGTAGCAGACATCAGATTCCCTTGAACTCAGCTTTGCCAGGACCGTTCTCGACGAAGGACTTCATGCCGATCGCGCGGTCCTCGGTGGCGAACAGCGCCGCGAACTGCTGACGCTCGATCTCCAGCCCGGTGGTCAGGTCGACGCCCAGCCCGGAGTCGATCGACTCCTTGGCCGCGCGCAGCGCCATCGCCGCGCCGCGGGAGAACTGGGACGCCCAGGCAACGGCTTCGGAGTACACCGACGCGGCCGGGACGACCTTGTCGACCAGACCGATCGCGAGCGACTCGGCGGCGTCGACGAAGCGGCCGGTGTAGATCAGGTCCTTGGCCTTCGACGGACCGACCAGGCGGGACAGCCGCTGCGTACCGCCGGCGCCCGGGATGATGCCGAGCAGGACCTCCGGCTGGCCGAGCTTGGCGTCCTCGGCCGCGATCCGGTAGTCGGCGCAGAGCGCGAGCTCGCAGCCGCCGCCGAGCGCGTACCCGGTGATCGCGGCGACGGTCGGCTTCGGGATCGCGGCGACCGCGGACAGCGAAGCTTGCAGCGGACCGGAGCGCTTGGCCATCTCGGCGTACGACATGTCCGCCATCTCCTTGATGTCCGCACCGGCCGCGAACACCCGCTCGCCGCCGTAGATCACCACGGCGCGGACGGCGTCGTCGGCCGTCGCCTCGAGCGCGGCGGCCCGGATCTCCTCCTGGACCTGGACGTTCAGCGCGTTCATCTTCGGCCGATCCAGCCGGATCGTGCCGACACCTTCACTCACGGTGAGGTTGACGAACTCGCCCATGGCGTCCACTCCTTACGGTTCCCGGGGCTTACCGGTCGGTCACATCCCCGGGAACCGTACCTGACAGGAGCGGGACCTTAAACATCCACCGCCTGGCCGGAGGCCGCCGAGCGGCGGGCTGCGTCGACGATCCGCAGCGTGCGGAGGCCGACGGCGCCGTCCGGCTGCGGTACGACGGCGGGCGCCTGGCCGGGCTGCGCCGGACCCGTCGTACGGACGGCGTCCAGGAACGTGTCGAGCAGCGACGCGTCCAGGTTGCCGCCGATCGGGAGGTAGACCTCGCCCGCGGCGTCCGTGCCGCCGACGTGCGCGACGAACGGCTCGATCTCCACGGACCCGTTGGTGCCGGTCACCTGCAGCGACACGCCACCCCAGGTCGGACCGTTGTCCGGCATGCTCCACGAGCAGTCGATGGTTGCCAGCAGCCCGTTGTCGTAGTTGATCGTCACCAGACCGCCCGTCTCCACCTCCACACCCTTGTCCTGGTGCAGGATCCGGTTCGCGGCGGCGTACACGCGGGTGGCGGACGCACCGCCGGTCAGGCCGTCGATCAGGTCCGCGCAGTGCACGGTGTGGTCGACCAGTGCTCCCCCACCGGCGAGTTTCGCGTCGGTGAACCACTGCCGGGCGGCGTGCGGGATCTTCCCGTTGTTGGTGCCGAGGATCGCGAACACGTCACCGAGCCGGCCCGCTTCGACGTTCGCCCGCAGTTGCGCGTACGACGGCGCGAACCGGACCGGGTACGCGATCATCAGGATCGTCCCGGCCGCCTCGCACGCCGCGAGCATCGCCTCTCCGTCCGCAACCTCGGTGGCGAGCGGCTTCTCGCACAGGACATGCGCACCGACGGCGGCGGCACGCTCGACCAGTTCGCGGTGGCCCGAGTTCTCGGACGTCACCACGACCGCGTCGGGTCCCCACGCGAACAGTTCGTCGTACGAGTCGACGTACGGGATGCCGAACTGCGCGGCGAAATCGGCACCGCGCGGACCGGGGTCCGGCGCCGCGGCGCCATCGGGGTCGGCGGACAGTACGTCGATCTCGGGCAGCGACGCGAGCAGATGCGCGTACGAACCCGCGTGGACGTGCGCGAACGAGGCGATCGCGACCTTCAAAGTCATGCCACTGCTCCCGTCGAGACGAAGGTCTTCATGTCGATCGGCTGACCGGATTCCATCGACGCGCGCGCCGCCTCGGCCAGGTAGACCGCGGTCGCACCGTCGGACGCGAGAACGCGCGGCTCCGGTCCGCCGCGCAGGCCGATCGCCAGCTCCCGCAGCTGAGTCTGGTACGGGCTCTCGCCCAGCGCCGACTCGGGAATCAGCAGGTCGCCGGCGGCAGCGCCGTTCTGCAGCTCTTCCTTGTAGCCCGTGTCGCCGTCGGACTTGAACTTCAGTACGCCGCTCGCGCCCGCGACCGTGAAGCCGGTCTGGAACGTCGTACCGGTCGCTCCCCAGGTCGCACGGCAGTGGCTGATCGCTCCGGACTCGTGCGTCAGCGTCACGTGCGCCGCCACGTTGACGGGGCTGACACCGTCCACGGTCGGCGGGTTCTGTACGGCGTACACCGTGGTGACCTCGCCGCACAGCCAGCGCGCCTGGTCGAGGTCGTGCACCATCAGGTCCATGATCACGCCACCGGACCGGGCCACGTCGCGGTACCAGCCCGCACCGGCCGGCGAGGACGCCTGGCGGTAGAACCGCGCCACCGCGATCTCACCGAGCCGCCCGGCCTCGATCGCGTCGTACGCCGCCTTGTACGCCGGGAACCACCGCACCACGTGCGCGGGGTAGAGCCGGACGCCGGCCGCCTTGGCCGCATCGATCACCTCGTGCGAGTCGGCCGCGGTGAGCGTCAGCGGCTTCTCGCAGATCACGTTCTTGCCCGCCTTGATCGCGGCCAGCGTGATCTCCTTGTGGGTCGCCGACGGCGTGACGATGTCGACGAACTCGACCTCGGCCAGCAGCGCGTCCAGCGACGGTGCGACCTCCAGCCCGTACTGCTCCGACAGCTCGTGCGCACCCTCCAGCGAGTACACCAGCACGTGGGCCCCGAGGGCCTTCCACGACTGGACGTGGATGCGGGCGATATTGCCCGCGCCGATCAGACCGACGGTCAGATCGGCAAGCTCTTCCGACATGAGATCCCCTACAACCGGAGAGATGGGAAATTATGAACGATCCTTGCGTATCACTGCGCACAGACGTTCGCAACTACCGTCTCACGAACACAACCACCTCACTATCGTGAACTGACGCCGTACTGTGCAGAATGACCCGGTGACCGAAGCGACCGCCGCCCCGAGCGCTCCAGACCTGTCCGCCGCGACCGGTCTGCGTCTGGGTGCAGTGGTCCAGACCGATGGGACCACCTTCACCCTCTGGGCTCCGGCCGCGGAACGGGTCGAGCTGGCGCTCATTGCCGACGACGGCAGTCAGCGGAACCTGGACCTCGCGCACACCGGTGAGTTCTGGACCGGGTTCGTGCCGGAGGTCGGCGCCGGCCAGCGGTACGGGTACCGGGTGCACGGTCCGTTCGACCCGTCGCACGGGCTGCGGTTCAACCCGTCGAAGCTGCTGCTCGACCCGTACGCGCGGGCCGTGGACGGTTCGCTGGACTTCACCAGTCCGCACATCTACGACTCCTCCGACGGCGACTCGGCAGGGCATGTCCCGGTCGGTGTGGTGGTCGCCGACTCCGCTCCGCCGCCACCGATCAGCAGGCCGGTGCACTGGGGCGAGACGGTCATCTACGAGCTGCACACGAAGGGGTTCACGAAGCTGCATCCCGACGTACCCGAGCACCAGCGCGGCACGTACGCCGGGCTCGCGCATCCGTCGGTGATCGAGTACCTGACCGAGCTCGGCGTCACGTCGGTGGAGCTGTTGCCGATCCACCACTTCCTCACCGAGCCGGCGATCGCGGCGCGCGGCCTGCCCAACTACTGGGGCTACAACACGCTCGGGTTCTTCGCGCCGCACGCGCCGTACGCGTCGTCCGGTTCGCGCGGTGAGCAGGTGGCCGAGTTCAAGGCGATGGTCGCCGCGTTCCATGCCGCGGGCATCGAAGTGATCCTCGACGTGGTCTACAACCACACCGCCGAGGGCGGCTTCGACGGGCCGACGCTGAGCTTCCGCGGGATCGACAACCGCGCGTACTACCGGCTGACCAGCAGTGACGGTCACGGCGCCGCGATGTACGACGTCACGGGCACCGGCAACTCGGTCGACACCTCGCACCCGCAGGTACGGCAACTGGTGATGGACTCGCTGCGGTACTGGGTCGAGGAGATGGGCGTCGACGGGTTCCGGTTCGACCTCGCCGTCACGCTGGTGCGCAACGAGCGGCACGAGGTCGACATCCCCGACCACCCGTTCCTCGCCGAGGTCGCGGCCGACCCGGTGCTCGGCCGGGTGAAACTGATCGCCGAGCCGTGGGACGTCGGGCCGTTCGGCTACCAGGTGGGCAACTTCGGCCCGCCGTGGTCGGAGTGGAACGGTAAATTCCGCGACAGCGTGCGCGACGTCTGGCGCAACACCTCCGACGGCGTAAAGGACCTCGCCTACCGGCTCTCCGGGTCCAGTGATCTGTACGGCGACGACGGGCGCTACCCGTACGCGTCGATCAACTTCGTCACCGCGCACGACGGGTTCACGCTGCGGGACCTGGTCAGCTACGACCACAAGCACAACGAGGCGAACCACGAGGACAACCGGGACGGAACCGACGACAACCGGTCCTGGAACTGCGGCGTCGAGGGCGAGACCGGCGACGCCGGTGTGATCGCCTTGCGCAAGCAGCAGATGGCGAACCTGATGTCCACGCTCATCCTGTCCACCGGCGTGCCGATGATCACCGCCGGGGACGAGTGCGGGCGGACGCAGGACGGCAACAACAACGCGTACTGCCAGGACAGCGAGATCTCCTGGTTCGACTGGTCGTTGCCGAGCGCCTGGTCCGATCACCTCGAGCTGACCAAGAAGCTACTGGCCCTCCGCGCCGCGCATCCCGCACTGCGGCAGTGGCACTACTTCTCCGGGCAGCCTGTCGTGTCCGGCGGCCGCAAGGACCTGTCGTGGATCGCTCCGCACGGCGGCGAGATGACCGACGCGGACTGGTTCGACGGGAGCCTGCGGACGATCGGCATGTTCCTGCGTGGTGACGCGCTAAGGGCCACCGACGCGGAGGGCAACGCCCTGACCGACAGCTCGTTCCTGCTCGCCCTCAATGCGACAGCGGAAACCAGACCGGTCGTCGTACCGGATGCGTCGTGGGCCCCGGCGTACGAGGTGGTACTGGACACTAGCAACAGCATGGTGACCGAGGTGGAGGCCGGTGCGACGGTGCCGCTCGGCCCTCGCTGTTTGGTGCTGCTGCGCGCTCTCTGAGGTCGTTAACCTTCCCCCTGTACATTCGGCGGTCACCTTCTGTTCATGTCTGGGGGGACCGATGTTCTTGCTGCGCCGAGGGGGCCTTGAGCGGACCACACCGATTGGCGCGCTGCACCAAGCGATCATGCGGTGGGGTGAGGCCGAGCGGACCAGTTCGCGGCTGGCGATCCAGCGCTGGGTGGACGGCGTGGCGTACGTCGACGTACAGGCGCGGACGTATGCGGAGTACTGGACGCAGCAGAACTCTCTGACGCTGTCTGCGGACGGACCGCTCTGGGTCGTCCTCGGTGACTCCACTGCGCAGGGGCTGGGCGCTTCGTCGCCGCTGCACGGGTACGTCGGCCAGGTGCTGAACGCCCTGCGCCGCAAGGGCACGCCGTGGCGGGTGCTGAACCTGTCGCGGTCCGGTGCGCAGACACGGCACGTGCTGGAGGATCAGCTGCCGTTGCTGGACGGTCTGACGCCGGCACTGGTCACCTGTGGCATCGGCAGCAACGACATCCTTGCTACGCCGCCAAAGCGTTTCCGCGACCACCTCCGCGAGGTGATCGACCGGCTCCCCTCATCGTCCGTGGTGATGGACCTGACGGTCCCAGACCGTTTCTGGCGAGTCGGAGGAGCCGTCAGCCCGTACGTCTCCGGAATCAACCAGCTGATCAGCAGTACGGCGACCTCCCGCGGCCTGCCGGTCGCTGAAGTGTCCCGCTACGCCCGCCCACCGTGGCGCGGCATGCTCGCGCCAGACGCGTTCCACCCCAACAACCTCGGGTACCGCCGCCACGCCGATGCACTACTCGCCGCGATCCCTGAGGAGCTCTTGTAGCCGGTCCAGCGTCTTTCTCGGATGTGCGTGACATCTGCGAAGAGGAGCCGGTCGGCCGAGACGTTCCCTGCGATGACGCAGGTCTCAGGCTTCGGGTGCCTTCGGGGTCTCCGGGATCACTGTGGTGTCGGGGATCACTGGGGCGTCGGCGAGCAGCAGGTAGAGCGAGCGCCGCGCCTCGGCGAGGATCTTGGCGGCCGCGGTGCGCTGCTCCTCCGAGCCGCTGCGGGCAACCTGCCGAGTCGCTGAGTGCAGTTCCTCGAGCAGCGCGCGCAGGTCGGTCGCGGGACCGGAGCTGGCGAAACCGGCGAACGGATCGATCGACGTCCCGCGACGCGTCTCGACGTACTCGCGGCCGGAGTCGGTCAGGGTGACGAGCTTGCGGCCGGCGTCGGCGGTCACGGTGACCAGGCCCTCGTCCTCCAGTTGGTTGATGGTCGGGTAGATCGCGCCGGGGCTGGGGGTCCAGCGCCCGTCGCTGCGGTCGGCGATGGCCTGCATCAGCTGGTAGCCGTGCATCGGCTCCTCGGCGAGCAGCATCAGGACGGCCGTTCGGACATCGCCGCGCGGGGCCCGGCCGCGGCCGGAGCCACGTCCAGGACCTCGACCACCGCGTCCGCGGTGCATCGGCATGCCTTCTCCCATCCGCGGTCCACCGCGGCCGCGTCGGCGGCCTCGGATTTCGTTGGGGGTGTTCATACTTTCCTCCTCGATATTCTTCATGACACTAACGATATATCGTTACCGTCTCCAACGCAAGCCCTCGTCCCTGCGCGAGGCAGGTCTCAGGCGCCGGCGAGGAGCTGGAGCGAGTAGCGGGCGTCGGCCAGGATCTTGGCGGCCGCGGTGCGCTGTTCCTCTGAGCCGCCGCGGGCGACCTGTCGAGTGGCTGCGTGGAGTTCCTCGGCCAGCGACATCAGGACGTCCGCCTCGGTGGAGACGAGTACGGGATCCTGCCGCAGGATCGCCTCCTGCAGTTCGTCGATCTCCGGCGCCGGATCCACACCGAGCTCGCGATTCAGCATCGCCCGCAACCGAAGGACCGTGTCCAGCGCTTCGGCCTGCCGACCGGATCGGTACTGCGCCGTAGCGAGCAGAACCGACCGTCGCTCCCGCAGTGGAGCTTCGGCGACCAGTGCCTGCGCCCGGCCGAGGACGCTGCTGTGCCGGCCCGACCGCAGCGCGGCCTCCACAGCCGTCTCCTGCGCGAGTTGCCGCAGCTCTTCGAGCCGGGCCGCCTCGATCCGGGCCGCATCCCAGCACTCGACCTCGATCAACGGCCGCCCCCGCCAGAGACGCAACGCGCCCGACAGCACGACCGCCGCACGCTCGGCATCGGTCGCCAGCAGTACGTCGGCCCGCTCGACAGCCCGTTCGAACCGTTGCGCGTCGATCTCGTCCGGCGGGACGGTCAGCCGGTAGCCGCGCGGCGCCGTCTCGATCGCACGGCTGCCCAGCGCCTTGCGCAACCGCACCACGCAACCTTGCACGATCTTGGTCCATGACGCCGGGAGTTCGTCACCCCACAGGACGTCCGCGAGTACGTCGGCACTGACGACGTCCCCCGGATGCACCACGAGCGCAGACAGGACGACGCGATCGCGCCGGCCCAGATGTTGCCCCCCATCGACCGTGAGTGGGCCCAGAACAGCGATACCCACCACTCGACTGTCGATCGGGCGGCGCGCCGCGTCAAGACCCGCACTCGATACCGCGCCGATACCTGCCCGGCCGACCATCAGGACGGGGGCGGTACGAGCATGTCCAGACGAGCACGAGGGGCACCGGCGCCACGAAGCAAGCGATCGATCACGGCCTGGCTGAGGAGGCTGGCAGCCGTCGCATTGTGCAGTGTGCCGCTGATCGCGACTGCTCCGGCGACGGCGCAGAACTATCCGCGGCCCGAGGGCGCGTCGGCGAGCTACAGCACGCAGACACCAGACCGTGGCGGTCTGGACGCAACCTCGGTGGCGGTCGGCGCAGCGAGCGGCATCGCACTGACCTGGCTCGGCCTGGGCGGGCGATCGCGCCGCGACCGCAGACCGGCGCCCTGAGGCCCCGCAGAATTCCGGTGGCGGATATTACGGATTCGGATAATCTGGATTCGTGGAAAATGACGAGTTGCTGCTGGTGCTGTTGCAGCGGGCTACGCATGTGACGTTGCAGGTGCTGGGGACGGAGCTGGCCGATCTGGGGTTGACGGCTTCCGAGCTGAACGTGCTGGCCATCCTTGCGGACGGGCAGCCGCGGACGGTGTCCGAGATCGGGATCGCGGCGGGTGTGCGGCCGACGACGCTCACCGGCGTACTCGATCGGCTTGCCGACAAGGGTTTGCTGAGCCGCGCCGCGCGAACCGGGGACCGGCGTGCCGTGGAGATCTCGTTGACCGCGGCCGGCGCCCGGAGTGCGGCCCGGGTGGCGAAGGCGTTCGAAGCGGTCGAAGTACGGGCGTTGCACGACGTACCGGCGTCGGCGGTCAAGCAGGCGCGGCGGCTGCTGAAGGCGCTCGCGGACTCATGAACGTCTTCGACGAACTGATGGACGATGTGATGTCGACCGCCCAGCGGTTCGGGCATCGAGAGCACGTCCGCCTGACCTGGCTCGCCGTACGGCGGTGTGGGACGGCCGGCGCGGTGGACCTGATCAGCGACGGGATCCGGAAGACGGCTCGGTACGCCGGAGTGCCGCAGAAGTACAACGCCACGGTCAGTAGGGCGTGGGTCGAGCTGACGGCGTACCACATGACCGAGGCGCCAGGCGAAGACTTCGAACAGCTGGTACGCCGAAACCCGGGGCTACTGGACAAGCGGCTGCTGACGCACTTCTACAGCTCACGTGCCTTGGCGTCTCCGGCCGCGCGGACCGGGTGGGTGGAGCCGGACGTCAAGGCATTCCCCTTTACTCTGCCCCAAGGGCAGGGGGTGTGATGGTCCGGTGTTGACGATCAGTGAGTTCGGGCGGAGGGCCGGGCTTTCGCACAAGGCATTGCGGTTGTACGACGTGTCGGGGCTGCTGGCACCGGCGCAGGTGGACCCGGCCAACGGGTACCGCTTGTACGACGAGGAGCAGCTGGAGCGGGCGCGCCGGATCAGTGTGCTGCGGCAGTTGGACATGCCGCTGACCACGATCGCCGAGGTCCTCACCGGGACGGACGAGGACGCGTTGATCCGGCTCGACCGGTGGTGGGCCGCCGAGGAGGCGACCACGGCGTCCCGGCGCGCGACGTTGCAGTACCTGCGGGACCGGCTGTCGCGATCAGGTACGACGGGACTCGCGCCGCGACCGGTGCGTACCCGGGACGTGCCGGCGACGAAGATCGCGTCGATCCGGGCGGACACCAATCAGCAGATGCTGATCGGGGTGATCGTGACGTGCACCGACGAGATCATGTCGTACCTGCGGGCCACCGGTGCGACCGCGGACGTCGGGTCGTGGGTGATCTACCACGGCGCGGTGACGCCCGAGGGTGAGGCGACGGTCGAGGTGTGCGTGCCGTTCGAGGGACTGGTGGACCCGGCCGGCCGGATCGGGATCCGGGTCGAGCCGGCGCACCGGGAGGCGTACTGCACGATCACGATGGACGAGTGCGCGTACCCGCGGATCATGCTCGCGTACGACCTCGTCTTCGATTGGGTCCGCGCATCCGGCGTACCGGATGCTGGTCCGCCACGGGAGGTCTACCGCCCGGACTGCCACCTGCTCCCCCGCAACGAGCCGGCCGTCGACATCGCACTGCCCATTCTCGAGAGGAACCTGTGATGGACTACGCGATTCAGACCCGCTTCAGCGACCCCGGCGTACACGCCGGACTGTTCGACGCGCTGCCGGACGATGTCAACGAGATCGCCGCGGTCGTCCGCAACCTGCTGATCCACTACCGCGGCGGCGGCATCGAGTTCACCGGCGAGCGACTCGCCGAGATCGACAACCGGTGGGTGTCGGCGATCCTGGCCACGGACCAGAAACGCAACGGTACGGCGCTCGCGGTGCCGCGCGAGCCGTTCGACCGGGTCGTCGGGTGCTGCCGGGACTACACGCTCTTGTTCGTCTCGATCCTGCGCCACAAGGGGATCCCGGCCCGCAGCCGGATCGGGTTCGCGGACTACTTCGCCGAGGGCTTCAACCACGATCATGTGGTCGCCGAGTACTGGAACGGCGACCGCTGGGTGATGATCGACGCCCAGCTGGATCCGGCCGACGCTCGCTACACGTTCGATGTCACGGACATGCCGGCCGGGCCGTTCGTGTCGGCGGCCGAGGTCTGGGTCGGGTACCGATCGGGTGCGCTCAACGGCGATCTGTACGGCGTCGACCCCAACCCGGACGCTCCGGTGAAGCTGCACGGCAGCTGGTTCATCCGCAACTACGTGCACAACCAGCTCGCCCACTTGAACGGCGACGAACTGCTGCTGTGGGACAACTGGGGCACGATGTCCGACACGCTGGACGGCGCCGACGTGGAGCTCACCGATCGGATCGCCCAGCTGATGGTTGCCTCCGACAACGGAGACGACACGGCGACGAAGGAGGTCGACGAGCTCTACCGCACCGATCCCGGCCTGACGTTCGCCGGCCGCGCGTTCGTCACCTCCCCTGCCGGCGGCGAGTTCGCCTGGAAGGACCTCACCTAGCCCGCTTTCCGGAACTTTTCTGCCGCCAGGTGCAACATTCTTTCCGGAAACCCCCGGCGGCAGAGCACTCAGGTCGCGAAGCCGTCGCGGAGTTTGTCGAAGAGTTGCTCGACCCGGGCGCGGTGGTCGTCGGCGACCTCGTCCGGGGTTTCGCCGGCCACGAGCCGCCGCGCGGTCCCGGTGAGGACCGTGGTGTAGCCAGCAACCAAGAACGCGGCGAGGAGCGCGGCGTCGCCGTCGAACGTGGCGTCGCCGGACAGCTCCTCGACCAGCGTCTGCTGGAGCTCGTCCGCGATCTCCCGGGCTCGCGCGATCAACGCCGGCGACGCAGCGACCGTCACGAAGAACGGGATCGACCTGTCCTTCAGCCCGGACAGGGCGTGCCGGTCGTGGGCCAGTCCCAGGACGGCCTGCCGGAGCGACGTCAGTACGTCGACGTCGTCCGAGCGGTCGCGTATCGCCGTACGGAGAAGTTCTGTCGCGTCGTCGGCGCGGTCGAGGAGCAGGTCCTCCTTGCGCGGGAAGTGCTTGAAGACCGTCACGCTCGACACGCCGGCCTCGCGCGCGACCTCGGCGACCGTCACGGCGTCGAAGCCGCGGTCCAGGAACAACTGGGTGGCGACGTCCGAGATCCGCGCACGCGTCTGCGGTCCGCCACGGGCTGCGGTTCTGGGCATGGGACCTCACTCTCTTGTGTCACTAAGTTTAGTCAATTAACCTAGTGGCATGTCCTCCGATCAGACAACTGTCATAGCAGGCGCTCCCCGGTCGTTGCGGGAGGCGTGGGTCGCGCTGGCGGGGCTGTCGGCGGTGTTCCTGTTCGAGATGCTCGACAACTCGATTCTGAACGTCGCGCTGCCCACCATCGGGCGCGAACTGCACGCGTCGACGACCGCGCTGCAATGGGTGACCGGCGCGTACGCCGTCGTGTTCGGCGGGCTGATGCTCGCGTTCGGGGCGATCGCCGACCGGTTCGGCCGCCGGCGCATCATGCTCGTCGGGCTAGCACTGCTAGCGGTTGCGAGTCTCGCGACCGCGTTCGTCTCCACGGTCGAGCAGCTGATCGCCGTACGCGTGGCGATGGGCGTCGCGGCCGCGATGACGACACCGGGCTCGCTCGCGCTGAGCTTCCGGCTGTTCGAGGACGACGGGCTCCGGGTGCGCGCGACGACGCTGATCTCGACCGTGGGGCTGGTCGGGCTCGCGGTCGGTCCGACGGCGGGTGGGTTCGTGCTGGCGATCGCGCCGTGGCAGGTCCTGCTGCTCGTCAACGTACCGATAGCAGTGCTAGCGATCATCGGCGTACGGCGCGGCATCTCCCCCGACGTACCGGCCGAGCTGCACCGCGATCCGATCGACGTCGCGGGCGCTGTCCTCGGTACGGCGACGATCGTGCTGGCGCTCGTGGCGCCGACGCTGTTCGTCAACGAGGGCGCCGGGTCGTGGAGCCCGTGGGCGATCACCGTCGCGGCCGCGGTCGGGGCTGTCTTGTTCTACATCCGCGAGCGTTCAGCGACGTACCCGCTCCTCGATCCCAAGCTGGTCGCGCATCCGCTGGTGTCGAGCGGGCTCGCGTTCAAGGCGGCGGCCGGTCTGGCGACGGCGGGGCTCGGGTACCTCGTGACGCTGCAGCTCCAGCTCGACTGGGGTTGGTCGCCCGCGCTCGCCGCGATCGGGATGCTGCCGCAGGTGGTGGTGCTGGTCGCCGGCGGTGCGCTGATCAGGCCGTTCGTCGAACGGGTCGGCCTCGAGCGGGCCGCGTGGATCAGCGCGGCGGCGGTCGTGTTCGGGCTCGCGGTCTTCGGAGCGCTCAGCCGGTACGGCTACGTGTGGGTCGCGATCGCGCTCGTCCTGGTCGCGGCCGGTATGCGCGTTGTCGGAGTCGTTGCCGGAGTCAACGTACTGCGGGGCCTCCCGAAGAACCGCACCACGATCGGCGCCGCCCTCACCGACACCGCGACGGAGGTGACCTCGGGCGCCGGCATCGCCATCAGCGGCACCATCCTCGCCACGATGTTCACCGGCACGATCACCGCCCCGAACTGGACCGTCCACCAGACCGCCCAGTTCCACCACGCCACCACGACTGCCGGCCTCACCCTCACCGCGCTCGCGGCCGCATTGGTTGCCTGGGGCATCGTTCGCAGTCGGGCCTGAACACACCCGCCGGTGCCACGAGACAGGTTATTGCCTGTCCCCCGCCCCCAAGAGGTGTTCACACCCCCGGCTCACGGCGCCGGGGCGGCGGGATGGCGGGCGGCGAGGTGGCGAGGTGGCGGGGTGCGGACACAAAACACCCCCGCCTGGTGAGGCAGGCGGAGGTGTGTCTTTTGTGGTGGTGGCTCAGAACTCCGAGCCGGCGGGGAGGTCGGGGGTGGATGGGTCGTCCGGGTCGGACGGGCCCGCGGCGAGGCCGAGTTCGGCGACGCTCGCCAGGCCGGTGTGGTTCGGGACGACGCGGACGGTGTAGCCGAACGGACCGGTGCGGTCCAGCTTCAGTTCGCCCTCGTACCGGTGCCGGTTGCCCTCGTACGTCTCGGCCAGCGAGAGCGTGGCGCGGACCGGGCCGGTGATCTCGTCGTTGGTGTCGACGCGACCGTGCAGTACCTCGACGCAGATGTCCGACGGGGCGAGGTCGCCGAGCGCCGCGAAGGCGCGGATCCCGACGGTCGTGCCCAGCTGCGGTACGTCGCCGAGGCCCTGGAGCTCCACGTGGTCGACCCGGATCTCCGGCCATGCGGCGCGGACCTTGTGCTTCCACGCAGCCAGTTCGCGAGCACCGTCGTACGTCGAGTTGAGCGCCCGGGACGACTGCGCCGCCGGTACGTACAACTGCTCGACGTAGTCGCGCACCATCCGGGTGGCGAGCACCTTCGGGCCGAGCTCCTTGATCGTGTGCCGCAGCATCTCGATCCAGCGGGTCGGCACGTCACCGTCGTAGAAGCGCGGCGCGACCTGCTTCTCGATCAGGTCGTACAGCGCGTGCGCCTCGAGGTCGTCGCGGCGGTCGGTGTCCTCGATCCCTTCGGCGGACGGGATCGCCCAGCCGAACTCGTCGTCGTACCACTCGTCCCACCAGCCGTCGCGGATGGACAGGTTGAGGCCACCGTTGAGCGCGGCCTTCATCCCGGACGTGCCGCACGCCTCGTACGGGCGGAGCGGGTTGTTCAGCCAGACGTCGGTGCCCGGGTACATCGGCTGCGCGAGCGCAATGTCGTAGTCCGGCACGAAGACGATCCGGTGCCGCACCTCCGGGTCGTCGGCGAAGCGGACCATCTCCTGGATCAGCTTCTTGCCGCCCTCGTCATGCGGGTGCGACTTGCCGGCGATGACGATCTGCACCGGACGCTCCGGGTGCAGCAGCAGCGCCTTCAGCCGCTCCGGGTCGCGCAGCATCAGCGTCAGCCGCTTGTACGACGGAACGCGCCGGGCGAACCCCATCGTCAGAACGTCCGGGTCGAGGATCGAGTCGACCCAGCCGAGCTCGGCCTCGCTGGCGCCGCGGTTGATCCAGGACTGCCGCACCCGCGCGCGGGTGTCGTCGATGAACCGCTGCCGGAGCAGCCGCTTGGTCTCCCAGATCTGCGCGTCGGTGGTCTTGTCCAGACCCTCGAACACCTCGTCGCCGTCGGCGGTGTAGTTCGCGTAGGTCAGGTCGTGCACCTCACGCGCCACCCACGTCGGCGCGTGCACGCCGTTCGTGATCGAGGTGATCGGCACGTCGACCGAGTCGAAGCTCGGCCACAGCCCCGCGAACATCCCGCGGCTGACCACACCGTGCAGCTTCGACACGCCGTTCGCGCGCTGGGCCAGCCGCAGCCCCATGATCGCCATGTTGAACAGCGCCGGGTCGCCGCCCTCGAAGTCCTCGGCGCCGAGCTCGAGGATCCGGTCGACCGGGACCTCCGGGCCGAACACGTCCGGCGAGAAGTGCTGCTGGATCAGCTCGACCGGGAACCGGTCGATACCGGCCGGGACCGGGGTATGCGTGGTGAAGACGGTGCCACCGCGGTTGACCTCGAGCGCGGTGTCGAAGTCGAGATCCTTCTCGGCGGCCAGCTCACGGATCCGCTCGATCCCGAGGAAGCCGGCGTGACCCTCGTTCGTGTGGAACACCTCGGGCGCCGCGTGACCGGTGATCCGGCAGTACGTGCGGACCGCGCGGACACCGCCGACGCCGAGCAGCAGCTCCTGGAGCAGACGGTGCTCGGTCGAACCGCCGTACAGCCGGTCGGTCACCTCGCGCTCCGACGGCTCGTTCTCCTCGATGTCGGAGTCGAGCATCAGCAGCGGCACCCGGCCGACCTGGGCGACCCAGATCTGCGCGTGCAGCTCACGGTTGCCGGGCAGGTTCAGCGTGACGGTGGCCGGTGCGTCACCATCCCGGAGCAGGCTGATCGGCAGCCCGTCCGGGTCCACCAGGGGGTAACGCTCCTGCTGCCAGCCCTCACGGTTCAGCGACTGCGCGAAGTACCCGTGCCGGTACAGCAGACCGACACCGATCAGCGGTACGGCGAGGTCGCTCGCCGCCTTCAGGTGGTCACCGGCGAGGATGCCGAGACCGCCGGAGTACTGCGGCAGCACATGGGTGATGCCGAACTCCGGGGAGAAGTACGCGACCGCGTCGAGCGGCGAACCGCCCGCGGTCTGGAACCACCGGTCTTCGGTCACGTAGCTGTCCAGGTCGGCTACAGCCAGTTCCAGCCGGCGCAGGAAAGCGTGGTCGTTGGCCAGCTCGTCGAGCCGGGCCGCCGGTACCTCGCCGAGCAGCTTGACCGGGTCACCGCCGGTGCTCCGCCACAACTGTGGGTCGACGGCCTCGAAGACGTCCTGCGTCTCCGGGTGCCAGGCCCAGCGGAGGTTGTTCACCAGGGTTCCCAGGCCGGTCAACGGCTCGGGCAGGACAGGGCGGACGGAAAATCGTCGTATCGCTCGCACCGGGACACCGTACAAGCCCAGGGCCAGCACGGCACCCTCGGCATGTGTCGATCTTGCAACGCGAGCAAGATTTTGCAGCTGTGCATGTCACGGACAGACGCTGGGAACCGATAACGTCAGCAGTGCAACTCCGCCGTACGTACCCATCCCGCCGGATCCGGAAAGCGAAGGTTCATCCACGCCATGACTGGGCGCATCCCGATCACCGACGTCACCCCGACCGTAGACGCCGGAGCGTATCCGGCGAAGTCCTCGGTCGGCGAGACGTTCACCATCGCGGCCACGGTCTTCAGGGAAGGCCATGACGCGGTGAACGCGAACGTCGTACTGACCTCGCCGTCGGGACAGACCAGACGGATGCTGATGGCCCCGGTCGGTCAGGGCACCGACCGCTGGACCGTCGACGTGACGCTGCAGGAGCAGGGCGCGTGGACGTTCGCGGTCGAGGGCTGGAGCGACCCGTACGGGACCTGGCGGCACAACGCCGAGATCAAGATCCCGGCCGGCCTCGACGTCGACCTGATGTTCCTGGAAGGCGCCGCGTTCTTCGACCGCGCGGCCGCCGGCGTACCACCCGCCGTACGGGCGGACCGCGGCACGCTGAGTGATGCGGCGCACGCGCTGGCGAACGGTGCGCTGCCCCCGGAGGCGCGGCTGGCCGCAGGCATCTCCCCGCAGGTACGGGCGGCGCTCGGTCGCTACCCGGTGCGTGAGCTGATCACCTCCTCCGAGACGTACCCGGTATGGGTCGACCGGACCCGCGCGCTGTACGGCAGCTGGTACGAGTTCTTCCCGCGCTCCGAAGGTGCGGCGTACGACGAAGAGGCCGGTGAGTGGAAGTCCGGGACCTTCCGGACCGCGGCGCAGCGACTCGAAGCGGTCGCGAAGATGGGCTTCGACATCCTCTACGTGCCGCCGGTCCACCCGATCGGGCACTCGTTCCGCAAGGGCCCGAACAACACCCTCGACCCGAAGCCGGGCGACCCGGGCTCGCCGTGGGCGATCGGCTCCGAGGACGGCGGCCACGACGCGATCCACCCGGAGCTCGGCACGTTCGAGGACTTCGAGTACTTCGTCGGCCGCGCCCGCGAGGTCGGCCTCGAAGTCGCGATCGACCTGGCGCTGCAGGCCTCGCCGGACCACCCGTGGGTGAAGGAACACCCGAAGTGGTTCTCGGTCCGCGCCGACGGCTCGATCGCGTACGCCGAGAACCCGCCGAAGAAGTACCAGGACATCTACCCGATCAACTTCGACAACGATCCCGAAGGCATCTACGCCGAAGTACTGCGGATCGTGAAGCTGTGGATCGGGCACGGCGTCACCGTGTTCCGGGTGGACAACCCGCACACCAAGCCGGTGAACTTCTGGGAGTGGCTGCTCGGCGAGATCCGCAAGACCGACCCGGACGTGGTGTTCCTGTCCGAGGCGTTCACCCGGCGCCCGATGATGCAGGAGCTCGCGAAGGTCGGGTTCCACCAGTCGTACACGTACTTCACCTGGCGCAACGAGAAGTGGGAGCTCGAGGAGTACCTGGAGGAGCTCACCAAGGAGACCGGTCACTTCCTCCGGCCGAACTTCTTCGTGAACACGCCGGACATCCTCACGGCGTACCTGCAGTACGGCGGACCGGGCGCGTTCAAGATCCGCGCGGCGATCGCGTCGACGTCGTCACCGGCCTGGGGCGTGTACGCCGGGTACGAACTGTTCGAGCACGTCGCGCTGCGGCCCGGCTCGGAGGAGTATCTGGACACCGAGAAGTTCCAGCTCCGCCCGCGGGACTGGAAGGCTGCCGAGGCGGAGGGGCGCTCGCTCGCGCCGTACCTGACGCTGCTGAACAACATCCGCCGCCGGCACCCGTCCCTGCAGCAGCTGCGCAACCTGACCCTGCACTCGGTCGACGACGAAGCGATCATGTGCTACTCGAAACGCTCCACCGCCCCCGACGGCCACACCGACACCGTCATCGTCGTCGTGAACACCGACCCGCACACCGTCCGCGAGTCGATGGTCCACCTCGACATGACCGCCCTCGGCATGCGCCCCGAAGACACCTTCACCGTGTACGACGAGATCACCGGCGCAACGTGGCGCTGGGGCCAGCAGAACTACATAAAACTGGACCCCAACGGCGAACCCGCCCACATCCTCGCCGTACGCCGCGGCCAAGCCTGAACGCAGCCTTCGATCAGTTCACGGGAAGGCTCAGCACCGCTGCGGCAAAGGCGGTCGGGGCCTCCTGTGGCACGTTGTGGCCGATGCCCGGCAGCGAGCGGATCTCGCAGGGGCCGGTGAAGTGCGGACCGTGGTCGGCGCCTTCCGGACCGGTCACGCCGTCTGCCTCGCTGACCAGGACGACAGTGGGTACGGCGATCCTCGGTAGCGCGGCGAGCTCGGTCTCCAGTTGCTCGTAGCGCGGATCGCCTTCGGTCAGCCCGTAACGGTGGCGGTACGAGTGGATCACCACGTCGACGAAGTCCGGGCTGTGCAGGCTGGGCGCGGTGGCCGGGTAGGCGACAGCGGAGGCGGTCCAGGCCGGCGACCAGTCGCGCCAGAGCAGGGCGCACAGCTCATCGCGGTTGCGGGTCAGACCGCGTCGACCGCGCTCGGAGTGGAAGTAGTACTGGTACCAGTACTTCTGCTCGCTCTCGGCCGGCGCGGGTTCGCCGGATTTCGCGATGTCCTGGATCGCGTAGCCACCGCAGGTCACCAGACCCGCGACCCGCTCCGGCCACAGGGCTGCGGCGATACACGCGGCCCGGCCGCCCCAGTCGTAGCCCGCGAGGACGGCCCGGTCGATCTCCAACGCGTCCATGAAGTCCAGCAGGTCCCGGCCCAACGCGGCCTGCTGGCCCGAACGCATCGTCCGGGCGTCGCGGAACCTCGTCGGACCGTAGCCGCGCAGGTAGGGCGCGACGACGTACCGGCCGCTCGCCGCGAGTTGGTCTGCCACCTCGTCGTAGGCGCGCACGTCGTACGGAAATCCGTGCAGCAGGATCACCGGAACGCCGTCCGCGCTCGGCTCGCCAGCCGCCTCGTAGCCGATCTCGAGCACGGCGGTGGTCACACTTGCCTGCCTGCGAAAGCTCATGCCCTGATCGTCGCACCGAGCTCCGACAAATCTTTCAGAGCGGAACGGTTTCCGGATACTTCAGGCCGGCGCCGGTGTTGAGGGCTACTACTTGGTCGTCGGCGCGGATCCAGCCGGACTCGCGGAGTTCGCGGATGGCGGCGAAGTTCGCGGCGCCTTCGGGACAGATGAAGGTGCCCTCGAGCTGAGCGACGCGGTGTTGTTCGGCCAGGATGTCCTCGTCGTCCACTGCGACGGCGCAACCGCCGGTCTCCGCGATCGCTTGTAGTACGAGGAAATCGCCGAGCGCCTTCGGGACGGTGATGCCGAAGGCAACGGTTTGCGCATTTACCCACGGCTCGCTTTCGGGGAGGCCTTTCTCCCAGGCGCGGACGATCGGTGCGCAGCCGGTCGACTGGACCGCGACCAGGCGCGGGAGGGGGCCCTCGATCCAGCCGAGGTCGCGGAGTTCGTTCAGCGCCTTCCAGATGCCGATGATGCCGACACCCCCGCCGGTCGGGTAGACGATCACGTCCGGCAGCTGCCAGCCGAGTTGTTCCGCGATCTCCAGGCCCATCGTCTTCTTGCCCTCGATCCGGTACGGCTCCTTCAGCGTCGACGCGTCGAAGTACCCGGGCTGCTCCCGGATGTACGCCGCCGCGTCGCCGATCAGCCCGTCGATCAGCTGCAGCCGCGCGCCGACCGCGATCACCTCGCGCCGGCAGATCTCCGGCGCGGCGATCGGCATCGCGATCAACGCCTCCATCCCGGCGCGCGCGGCGTACGCGGCCCAGGCCGAGCCGGCGTTCCCGTTCGTCGGCATCGCGATCTTCCGGACGCCGACCTCGTACGCACGCGACACCCCGACCGCCGCACCACGCGCCTTGAACGTCCCGGTCGGGATCAGCCCCTCGTCCTTCATCAGCAGGCGATCGACCCCGAGCTCGGCGCCGTACCGCGGCAACGGCAGGAGCGGCGTCATCCCCTCCCCCAGCGTCACCACGTTCTCGGGCGAGCGCACCGGAAGCAGTTCGTGATACCGCCACAGGTCCGGCGACCGCTCGGCCAGATCGGCCTTCGACAGCGACGGTACGTCGTACCGTGCGAGCAGCGGCGATCCGCACGGGCACAGGCCGATGATCTGATCGGCGTCATGGGTGGCGCCACAACGAGGACATTCGAGATGACTCAACGCGGAGAAGGGCACGACAACAGAAACTACCCCGCGCGCAAATCGGTGATCATCGGGCGCTGGTGATCGGTGAGCCGGAACCCGATACCGCGGACGGCGTCGATCGTCACCGTCGTACCGAGGTCGTCGAGTTTGCGGCGCAGGCGCTTCACCACCGAGTGCACGTCGGCGGTGCCGCGGACGTTCTGGTCCCGCCACACGGTGTGGTGCAGGGCGTCGTACGACCAGACCCGGAGCGGCGTGGACATCAGCCGGCTGAGCAGCTCCTGCTCGAGCTCGGTCAGCTGGATCTCGCGACCACGCCAGCGCGCGACCGAGCGAGCCTGATCGATGGTGAGTACGTCGGCGTCGGGGTCCTCGCCGGCTGCCTGGACGGCGGTGGCATCGACCGCATCGGGCTCCGGCGGCTCGGGCTGCCCAGGTGCGGCGGGCGGTGGTTGAGCGGGAACCAGCAGTCTGCGCAGTTCGTCGAGGCTGGACACGAGCAGCAGCGGCGCGACGTCGTCGACCAGTTCGGCCAGCCGGACGCGCTGCTCGGGTGAGGCCGCGACCGCGATGACCAGCGGGAACGGTTCGGATCTGGTCGCTGTCAGATCGACACGGGCGGTGACCATCTGATCACGATGTCAACATCTGCCTCGGATCGTCAACGGAATGCCAACGTTTGCCCACGTTGCTTCGATCGGCGCGACAGCTAGTCACAAGTTGCTCACCAGGTGTGCTTGTTACCACGTTGTTCTGACACATAAGGTCCACGACAGGCTCGCGGTGTCACATGCCGCGACAGCTCAGTCACACAGGGGGGCACAGAGCGTTCCTACGCCCTCCTGCAGCAATTGCAGCAATTGACTCGGGGGAGTCGACTCGGGGTCGTTTCAAGTGAGGGGCTGCAGAGATGTCACATCACCGAAAGGGACTCGCCAGATCACTGGCGGGCGCCCTCGCGACGGTGGCAGTCGTCGCAACCAGTCTGGCCGCCGCCGGCCAGGCCCAGGCTGTATCTGATGCTGGACCACCCACCAAGCCGGAGACCGCGGCTTCCAAGATCAAGCCAGAACTGCTGGAGAAGCTGGACGGCAAGGACGCCAAGTCCGCGACGGACTACTGGGTCCGGTTCGCGGCCAAGGCCGACCTGACCGCCGCCGGCAACATCACCAACTGGGACGAGCGCGGCACCGCAGTGGCCGCCGCGCTGAAGAAGGCCGCCGCGGACAGCCAGGCGAAGATCCGCGCCGAGCTGGACGCGCAGCACGTGAAGTACCAGTCCTTCTGGGGCACGAACGCGATCCGCATCGAGAGCGGCTCGCTCGAACTCGCCCAGAACCTGGCCGGTCACACCGAGGTCGAAGGTCTGTACGCGCCCGTGCAGATCGAGGTACCGAAGGTCACGCCCGGCCAGCAGGAGAAGGCGATCCAGTCCGTCGAGTGGGGCGTCGCCAACATCAAGGCGAACCAGGTCTGGTCGCAGTACGGCGACAAGGGCGAGGGGATCGTCGTCGCCAGCATCGACACCGGTGTGCAGTACGACCACCCGGCGCTGGTGAACCAGTACCGCGGCAACAACGGTGACGGCACCTTCAACCACAACTACAACTGGTTCGACGCGGCCGGCACCTCGCCGAACGCACCGTCCGACGGCAACGGCCACGGCACCCACACGATGGGCACCATGGCCGGCGACGACGGCGCGGGCAACCAGATCGGTGTCGCCCCGGGCGTGAAGTGGATCGCCGCGAACGGCTGCTGCCCGAGCGACGCAGCGCTGATCTCGTCCGGCCAGTGGATGCTCGAGCCGACCGACCTCGCCGGGCAGAACCCGGACGCGAGCAAGCGGCCGAACGTCATCAACAACTCGTGGGGCTCGACGCTGCCGTCGAACGACCCGTTCATGGAGGACATCACCCTGGCCTGGACCGCGTCCGGGATCTTCGGGACGTTCGCCAACGGCAACAGCGGCTCGGCCTGCAACACGTCCGGCTCGCCGGGCAGCCTGACGAGCAACTACTCGGCCGGCGCCTACGACATCAACAACAACATCGCGTCGTTCTCCGGCCGCGGTGTGGGCCAGGACGGCACCATCAAGCCGAACATCTCGGCCCCGGGTGTCAACGTCCGCTCCAGCCTGCCGGGCAACACGTACGGCGCCTTCAACGGTACGTCGATGGCGACACCGCACCTGACGGCCGCCGTCGCACTGCTCTGGTCGGCCTCGCCGTCCCTCAAGGGTGACGTCGCGGCCACGCGGGCGCTGCTGAACTCGACCGCGATCGACACACCGAACAGCCAGTGCGGCGGCACCGACGCGAACAACAACGTCTTCGGTCAGGGCCGTCTGGACGCGCTGGCGCTCGTGAGCGCGGCGCCGATCGGCGACACCGGCACGCTCTCCGGCACCGTCACCGCCGCAACCGGTGGTGCCGCTCTCGCCGGCGCCAGCGTGACGGTGAAGGCGGAAGGCAAGCCGGACAAGACGCTGACCACCAGCAGCAACGGCACCTTCTCGTCCGTGCTGGCGGCCGGCGACTACACCCTGACGGTCGCGTCGTTCGGCTACGCGACGCAGACCGCCACCGCAACTATTACTACTGGTCAGACCACCACCAAGAACTTCGCTCTGGTGAGCACTCCGCAGGTGAGCGTCGGCGGTACCGTCACCGACGGCTCCGGCCACGGCTGGCCGCTGTACGCGAAGGTGTCGGTCGAGGGCCCGGGTGGCGTGTTCGACTACACGACCCCGAGCAACGGCCGGTACAGCCTCAAGGTCCCGTCCGGTGCGGCGTACTCGCTCAAGGTCGAGTCGAAGTACCCGGGCTACCAGGCCGTCAGCCAGCCGATCACGGTCGGCACCGGCAACCTGACGCAGAACATCGCCGTACCGGCCGACGGCAACTCGTGCAGCACCGCGCCCGGTTACAAGTGGGGCTCGGACGGCGTCTACGAGACCTTCGACTCCGGCGCCACGCCGAGCGGCTGGACCGTCGTCGACAACAAGGGCAACGGTCAGGTCTGGAAGTTCGACGACCCGGGCAACCGGGGCAACCTGGCCGGTGGCAGCGGCAAGTTCGCCGTCATCGACAGCGACAAGTACGGCGGTAGCGGGTCGCAGGACACGTCGCTGGTCAGCCCGGTCGTGGACCTGACCTCGGTCACCGCTCCGGTGATCCGGTTCAACCAGGACCTGAACTACCTCAGCGGTGAGAAGGCCGACGTCGACCTGTCGATCGACGGCGGCACCACCTGGAGCAAGGTGCTCGCGCAGACCGCCGACGCCCGCGGCGTCAAGGAGATCGCGATCCCGCAGGCGGCCGGCCAGTCCGCGGTCCAGGTGCGGTTCCACTACTACGACGCGTCGTACGAATGGTGGTGGGAGGTCGACAACGTACTCGTCGGCAGCCAGATCACCTGTGTGCCGACCGGCGGCGGCATCGTCGTCGGCAACGTCAAGGACGCCAACACGAACGGCTTCGTGAACGGCGCCGTCGTCACCCGTGACGGCAGCACCGAGTCCGCAACCACCGTGGCGACGCCCGAGGACACCGGTCTGAACGACGGCTTCTACTGGCTGTACTCGTCCGCGGACGGCGACCAGGGCTTCACCGCCAAGGCCGGCAACTACGTCAGCGCGACCGCGACCGTCGGGGTCGAGGCGGACTGGACGACCACGGCCGACTACTCCCTCAAGGCCGGCCAACTGGCCGTCACGCCGGGCGCTGTCGCCGGCACCCTGAGGCTGCCGACCGGCAAGGTGACCAAGTCGTTCAAGGTCACGAACACCGGCGGCGCACCCGTCGACGTGAAGTTCGGTGAGAAGGACAGCGGTTTCGTCCTGCAGAACGCGAACGGCTCGACGACGACCAAGGCCCAGGTGGAGAACGGGCCCGGTGCTCCGCTGCAGCGGCTCGCCGTGGACACCTCGTTCGCCCGGATGCTGACGGGCAAGACCGGCAGCGCGCCGGCCGCCGCGAAGCCGATGGCGGCTCCGTGGACCGACATCGCCGACTATCCCGCGTCCGTGATGGACAACCGGGTGGTCAGCCTCGAGGGCAAGACGTACTCGATTGCCGGTGGCAACGGTAGTGCGTCGACCGGGAACAGCTACGTGTACGACCCGGCGACCCTCGCCTGGACCGCGATCGCCCCGCTGCCGGGTGCTCGCAACGCCATCAGCGTCGGCGTCATCGGCGGCAAGATCATCGCCAGCTCCGGCTGGGGAGCAGCCGGCCCGGCGCCGGAGACCTGGTCCTACGACCCGGCCGCCAACGCCTGGACCGCACTGGCCGCCAACCCGGCCCCGCGGGCCGCGGCCGGTCAGGCCGTGCTCGACGGCAAGCTGTACGCCGTCGGCGGGTGCACCACCTCCAGCTGTCTGCCGATGAGCAACACCGTCGTCCGGTACGACGCGGCGGCGAACGCCTGGGAGACGCTGGCGAACTACCCGCAGTCGGTCGCGTTCGCGTCCTGCGGTGCCATCGACGGCAAGCTGTACTGCGCCGGTGGCAACGACGGCACGAACTCGCTGAAGGCGGCGTACGTCTACGACCCGGGAGCCGACTCCTGGACCGCGATCGCGGACGCTCCGGCCGATCACTGGGCGGCGTCGTACGCCGTCGCCGGTGGCAAGCTGCTGGTCGTCGGCGGTGTCCAGGCCGGTGCCGTCACCAACGCCGGGTTCTCGTACGACCCGTCGGCGGACAGCTGGACCGCGCTGCCGAACGCCAACCTGCCGCGGTACCGCGGTGGCGCGGCGTGTGGCTTCTACAAGATCGGCGGCTCGTCCGGCAGCTTCAACGCGACCCCGGACAGTGAGGCCCTGCCGGGTCTCGAGGACTGCTCCGAGTCGTCGGCGGACGTGAGCTGGCTGTCCATCGACCAGACCGAGGTCACCCTGGCCCCGGGCGCGTCGACGACCGTCAAGGTCACGCTCTCCGCGAGCGTCGACCAGCCCGGCATCTACAGCGGCGCCGTGACGATCGGCGAGAACACGCCGTACACCGTCGCTCCGGTCGGCGTGACGATGACCGTCACCCCGCCCAGCACCTGGAGCAAGCTGCAGGGCACCGTCACGGGCGTCAGCTCGTCCGGCGCCTCCGCCGCCCTCCCGGGTGCGATCGTCCAGGTGGACTCGTGGGCGCAGTCGTACACCTTCATCACCGACAAGGACGGTAAGTACGCCTACTGGCTCGACCGTCGCAACAACCCGCTCACCCTGATCGCCGCGAAGGACGGCTACAAGCCCCAGACCCGCACCACCAAGCTGGTCGCCGGCACCCCCGTCACCGAAGACTTCGCCCTGAAGTCGATCAAGTAACCCCAACCCAAAACTCGGCCCCCGGACCACACGGTCCGGGGGCCGAGCCCTTTCCGGAGGGAGTGGGGAATCCACCGCACCTGAGATGACAGGTAGGACTCCCCACTCCAAGGACTTGTACACAGGGGGGAAGTGGGGGGCGGTTTGGGGTGGGGATTGGTGCATGTTCTTGGGGGTGGAACGGGAATTCGATGAGGTTTTGCAACGGCAACTGGGAGCGTTCAGCCGGGCGCAGGCGAACGCGTCGGGGATGTCGGACCGGTCGCTCGCGGCGAGGTGCCGGGCGGGACGTATTCAACGGCTCTATCGCGGCGCATACGTGTGCTTCTCCGGTCCGGTGCCCTGGGAGACGCGGCTGTGGGCCGCGTGGCTGGCGTACGGGCCGGAGGCGGCGCTGGCCGGCGAGACCGCGCTTCGGCAGTACGGGATCGATCGAGGCCGGAGCGAGGTGATCCGGCTGGAGATACCGCACCGGCGCAGGTTGCGGGGTGAAGCCGGCGTTGTCATCACGCGGACCCGCGACTTCGCCCATCGCGTGCTTGGATCGCGGGAGCCGCCGATGGTCCGGCTCGAAGTCGCTGTCCTGACGGTCGCGAGTCGTCGGGCCCGCCCGGACGATGCGGCGGCGCTGGTACTCGACGTCTGTCGTCAGCGTCGTACGACGCCACAACGTCTGCTCGCTGAGTTGGCCCGGATGCAGCAACTCCCCCGGCACGGCCTGCTCGTCCAGGTACTGCGCGACGCTGCGGAGGGAGTCGAGTCGTTCCTGGAGCTCTTCTACCTACGCAAGGTCGAACGGGCGCACGGGCTTCCGGCCGCCAGGCGACAGGTTCGGGTAACCGGCGAGGACGGCGTGGTCTACCGCGATACCGAGTACGACTACGACCTGATCGTCGAACTGGACGGTCGTACTGGACATGAGGACGCCGGCTCCCGCTGGCGCGACATGACCAGGGACAACGCGGCGCTGATGGCGGCGAAGGCAACCCTTCGGTTCGGTTACCAGATAGTGAGTGACCCCTGCGGTGCTGCCGTCCAGGTCGCCACGGTCCTCCGTGCCCGGGGCTGGCCCGGCGCCCCCACCTCGTGCGGCCCCGAGTGTCCGATCGGGTTGGGGAATGCAGCGAACCTGCATTGACCTGCTGGATTCCCCACGATGGACCGGCCAGGTTTGTCAGGTGGTGGGGAGGAGGTGGAAGCCGACGCCTCGGACTGCGTGGATGGTGACGGTGGCGCCTAGGTTCGTGAGTTTTTGGCGGAGGCGTTTGACTACCGAGTGGATGTGCGAGCCGTGGCCCAGGTGTTCGTTGCCCCAGACGGCGTGGTGGAGGCGTTGGTACGTCCATACGCGGCCGGGTTCCGCTACCAGGCAGTGCAGGAAGTCGTGCTCGAGCCGGGTCAGGGGCATCTCGCGGTCCTTCCAGCGGACCACGCGGCGGTCGACGTCCAGGCGCAGTTCGGCGACCGGCTCGGGTGCACGCACCGCCTGCATCCGCCGCTCCACGGCCTGTACTTTCGGTACGGCGCCTGTCGCACTGACAGCTGCGCTCGGGGCGACTGTTACGCCGGTCAGGTCGAGGAATGCGCGGGCCTGGTCGGCGTTCGAGACCAGGAGCAGCGCGTCGGCGCCGCCGAGCAGGCGGGCCAGGTGGACTCGTTCGGCTGTGGACGCGGCCACGCCGATGATCAACGACGAATCCGACGGCCTCTCCAACGGCATCACAAGCTCGCCCCTCCCAGTCGAACCGGTCGGACCTAAGTACTGTTCACGGTGCGAACTAAGTCAAGCGATTCACGGGGCAGCGGGCTGGCACATATGCGTCCTGTCCGAGACCGGACAGGCAAACCTTCGCAAAACCTCGCGACGCTCCTCGGACAGGTGTGCGATCGGCCCGCCAAGCGGAGTAGTCTCCTCGCGCACGGTCACTCTGACCGCATCCACGGAGGAACAGTGCCCGGTCTCGTTCGACGGCCGCTCGTCATCTGGTTGCTCGCGGCCCTCGCAGTCCCTGTACTGCTGACGGCTGTGCTGATTCCGGCCAGAGCCGGCACCACCGAGGACGACCTCCGCGAACGCACCACGGCCGCACTGAAGGCGCGCGGTATCGAAGCCGGAAGCGTCGACTTCGACGGCCGGAACGCGCGCGTCACCGTGCCGTCCGGAGTGGATCCGGGTGTGGTCCAGGAGGTCGTCTCCGGCGTCGACGGCGTACGGTCGGTCGAGCTCGTGAACGGGCAGGCCGCTACGCCGACACCTGCTCCGACGAGCAGCAGTACGCCGGAGAAGTCCGACGTACCGGCGTTCGAGCTCGGGCGGACGGACCGGTCGATCCGGGTCCAGGCGCCGGTGCGGAGCCAGGCGGTCAAGGACGCGCTCGCCGCCGAGGTCGACCAGTTGCTCGGCGAGGACCGCGAGTACGACGACCGCACCACGATCGACGCCGCGAACGGGCTCGCCGAGGCGTCGACGGTGTCCGCGCTGCTGCGGGCGCTGGCGATCGGTGGCGGTGATGCCTCGGTGCGGTACGACGGGGACACCGTCACGTTGTCGGGCCAGGTGCCTGACCAGGCGACCAAGGCGACGATCGGACGGGCCGCCGCGGCAGCTGTTCCGGGCGCGGTGATCGCGGACGAGCTGGCGCTGCCGGCGCCGCCGAAGAGCGCGGTCAGCGAGCCGTGCCGTACCTTCCCGAGCCGGCTGGCCGAGTTCAGCCGGCAGTACCCGATCAACTTCCTGTCCGGTACGCCGATCGTGAACGACGCGTCGAAGCCGTCCGTGCTGAAGGCCGCCGCCGTCCTCAAGTCGTGTACGACGATGCGCGTCGAGGTGGCCGGTCACACCGACGACCTGGGCTCGCCCGCGAGCAGCCTGCCGTTGTCCGAGCACCGGGCCGCCGCGCTGAAGGCCGAACTGGTGCGGCTCGGGGTCGGTGCGGACCGGATCCTCGCGCACGGGTACGGCGAGGCGTTCCCGATCGCATCCAACGCCACCGGCGCCGGGCGGGTCGCGAACCGCCGCGCCGAGATCCGAGTAGTGCAGGGGAATTGAATGAGCTGGCTGATCGCCGAGACCTGGATTCTGCTGCTGGTCGCGTTCGTACTGGGCAGCGCGGCCGCCTGGCTGGTGTACAGACTCGTCCGCCACTCGGCAAGAGGAGCACGCTCATGAGCTGGCTGCTGCGTGACAACTGGCTCGGCTCCCTCCTCGCGTTCGTAGTCGGCGCAGGCATCACCTGGCTCCTCCTGGACCGCCGCCGCCCCGCCCCCGCAGGCCCACAGCCTGCCGCTCACAACCCCGAACCCGCCTCCGCCCCCAACCACCTGACTCCCCCAGCCGCCCCACCAACAGCCAAGCAAGCCACCCCGGCACCAACAGCCGAGCCGGCACAGCCGATCTCGCCCGTCGGGCACGCGCCGGCGGGTTCCGGGGGTTCGGTTGGGGCGGTGGGGCAGCCGGTGTTTTCTCAGTTGATGGGTGGGGAGGAGACGCTGTTCGACCACATCCAGCCGGCTGCGGACACGGCTTCGGACGCGCCTGCCGACGTACCGGCTGGACGGTACGGCGAGGGGTCGGCGGATGCGGTGCCGCATCAGGGGCCGCCGGACGGGTTCACGATCAAGGGGAACGCGCAGTCGATGCTGTTCCACACGCCCGATTCGCCGTACTACGGCCGCACCAAGCCGGAGGTCTGGTTCCGCACCGAGGCCGACGCCGAGCGGGCCGGCTTCACCAAGTACACGCGCCGTCCGCGCAAGGCCGCGGACCCCCGCGACTGACCCCGCCGACTGACCCTCTGCGACCGACCCCGGGAGAGACCGTGCGACGCCAGCTCCACCTTCCCTTCATCATCGGCCAGGAAGAAGACGGCATGTGGATCTCCGAGGCGGCCGTCACCCCGGACATCTTCGTCTCCGGCGAGGGCGAGACCCGCGAGGCCTCCCTCGCCGACCTCCGCCTCCAGATAGCCCGCGTAGTAGCCGATTCCGGCGCCCCCGAACAACTCGTGGTCGACGTCGAAGTCCCGGACAACTGACCCGCACACAGTCCTACGCTTTCGGCAGGCCCCAGACTGAGAGAAGGAGGCCCGGTGATGGGTGAAGAGACGTCTCGGAGGGAGCCTGGTTCTGGTGTGCAGGGGGCGGGTGAGGTGTTGACGCCGGATGCTGTGATTCTTTCGGGGGAAGGGCAGGAGGGGCGGAACGTCAATGCGGACGAGGCGTACCCGGGTCTGCAGTCGGTGAACGTGCGGGGGCTGATGCGGCGGTACCGACGTGGTGGTGGTCGTGGTGGTGCGGGCCAGCAGACCGCGAAAGAGCGTGACGAGCGGTCGCCGCGGCGGTGATCCCGCGGCGGTGAACCGGCCGCGCCGAAGTCCGTCGTACCTGCCGTCATCGAATCGCAGTGTGGGCGGATCGCGTGGCCTATTTGCTTGTACTGGCAAAGGGCCGCCAGACTGTGCGGAACGCCTTGCGGACCCCGTCCGGCCGACGGCGTCACCACATCACCGCTGTACTCCCGGAGTCGTCCGGGCTCAACGCACTGCCCTCCCCTTTTAGGTGCGCCCGAACGGGGTACGGGACCTTAGGTTTGGAGACACCCGATGGAGGTGAGCGTGACCGACATGCTGCCGGAGCAGCACCACGGACTGACGAAGAGTGACCCGCTGTGGTTCAAGCGGGCCGTCTTCTACGAGGTCCTCGTGCGGTCCTTCAAGGACTCGAACGCCGACGGCATCGGCGACCTGCAAGGCCTGACCGAGAAACTCGACTATCTCGAGTGGCTCGGTGTCGACTGTCTCTGGTTACCGCCGTTCCAGCCCTCACCACTCCGTGACGGCGGATACGACATCTCCGACTACACCGGCGTGATGAGCGAGGTCGGCACGATCTCCGACTTCGCCGCGCTGATGGAGGCCGCGCACGCGCGCGGGATCCGGATCATCGTCGACTTCGTGATGAACCACACCTCCGACCAGCACCCCTGGTTCCAGGCGTCGCGCGAGGACCCCGAGGGTCCGTACGGCGATTTCTACGTGTGGTCCGACACCGACGACAAGTACTCCGACGCGCGGATCATCTTCGTCGACACCGAGACCTCGAACTGGACCTGGGACCCGGTGCGCGGGCAGTACTTCTGGCACCGGTTCTACGCCAACCAGCCGGACCTGAACTTCGAGAACCCGGCCGTCGGCGACGCGATCCTCGAGGCGCTGACGTTCTGGCTCGACCTCGGCGTGGACGGCTTCCGGCTGGACGCGGTGCCGTACCTGTTCGAGTCCGAGGGCTCCAACTGCGAGAACCTGCCGCGCACGCACGAGTTCCTGAAGCGGGTCCGCAAGGAGGTCGACGCGAACTACAGCGACCGGGTCCTGCTGTGCGAGGCGAACCAGTGGCCGGCCGACGTGGTCGAGTACTTCGGCGACCGGGACTCCGGCGGCGACGAGTGCCAGATGGCGTTCCACTTCCCGGTGATGCCGCGGATCTTCATGGGGGTACGGCGGGAGTCGCGGTTCCCGATCTCGGAGATCCTGGCCCAGACGCCGGAGATCCCGGACACCTGCCAGTGGGGCATCTTCCTGCGCAACCACGACGAGCTCACCCTCGAGATGGTCAGCGACGAAGAGCGCGACTACATGTGGGGCGAGTACGCGCAGGACCCGCGGATGAAGGCGAACATCGGCATCCGCCGCCGGCTCGCTCCGCTGCTGGACAACGACACCAACAAGATGGAGTTGTTCACCGCGCTGCTGCTCAGCCTGCCGGGCTCCCCGATCCTGTACTACGGCGACGAGATCGGCATGGGCGACAACATCTGGCTCGGTGACCGCGACGGCGTCCGTACGCCGATGCAGTGGTCTCCGGACCGCAACGCCTCGTTCTCGACCGCGACACCGGGCAAGCTCAGCCTGCCGGTGATCATGGACCCGGTCTACGGTTTCCAGGCGGTGAACGTCGAGGCCGAGATGGAGAACGCCTCGTCGCTGCTGCACTGGACCCGGCGGATGATCCAGACCCGCAAGCAGCACCCGTCGTTCGGCATGGGCAGCTTCACCGACCTGGGCGGCTCGAACCCGAGCGTGCTGTCGTACGTCCGGGAGTTCGGCGACGACGTCGTGCTGTGCGTGAACAACCTGTCGAGGTTCCCGCAGCCGATCGAACTGGACCTGCGGCAGTGGCAGGGCGTGGAGCCGATCGAACTTCTCGGTGGCGTGCACTTCCCCACGATCGGTGAGTTGCCCTACCTTCTGACCCTCGGCGCCCACGGTTTCTACTGGTTCCGGCTGCCGGTGGCGAAGCCGGAAGCACAGTCGGAAAAGCATGAGGAGAGCATTTAAGTGACTTCCCATCTGGACCAGGTCCAGTCCTTCTGCGCGAGCCAGAGGTGGTTCGGGGAGAAGGGACACGACGTTCACGTCGAAGCGGTGGCCACGTCGACGTGGCTGTCGGACGCGGACGCCTGGCCCGCGGTCCGGATCGGGTTCGTCTACTGTGCGGGGCCACCCGGGGCGGAATCCCCGATCCGGGTGTACCAGCTGCCGCTCAGCTACCACCGCACGCCGGTCGAGAACCTCGGCCACGCGCTGGTCGGTGAGTGGACCGAACCGGACCTCGGCGACACCGAGGTCTGGGTGTACGACGCCTTGTACGACAAGGAAGCGACGCCGTACTGGCTGGACGGGATCACGCACGGACGGAAGCTGGACGGGTTGGAGTTCCAGCCGGTCCAGGCTCCGGAGGGGTCGATCGAGGTGCCGGAGGACGCGCAGTCGCTGGTCCTCACGGTCGAGCAGAGCAACACGTCGCTGGTGTTCGGCGACGTCGCGTTGCTGAAGGTGTTCCGCCGGCTCGAGCCCGGGAGCAACCCCGGGGTGGAGATCGAGTCGGCGCTCACCGAGGCCGGGTCCGAACTGGTCCCGGAGGTGCTGGGGTCTGCGCGTGGTCGGTGGCCACGCGCGGGCGGTGGCACCGACAGCGGCGAGCTGGCGATGATGACGGCGTTCCAGAAGAACGCGACCGACGGCTGGACGTTCGCGACCTCGTCGGTGCGGGACCTGTACGCCGAGGCCGACCTGCACGCCGAGGAGGTCGGCGGTGACTTCGCCGCCGAGTCGCACCGGCTCGGCGCGAGTACGGCACAGGTGCACTCGGAGCTGGCGAAGGCGCTCGGCACCGACATCTGGGAGCCGGCCAAGCTGGTCGAGCACGCGAACGCGATGCGCCGCCGGCTCGAGAAGGCCGCGGCCGCAATCCCGGAGCTCGCGCCGTACGCCGGCGGACTGGCGCGGGCGTTCGACGCGCTGGCGGCGTACGACCAGCCGGTGACGGTGCAGCGGATCCACGGCGACTTCCATCTCGGTCAGGTGCTGCGGACGATCGACGGCTGGAAGCTGATCGATTTCGAGGGCGAGCCGGCCAAGTCGCTGGTCGAGCGGCGGGCGCTGGACACCGAGGTGAAGGACATCGCCGGGATGCTGCGCTCGTTCGACTACGCGGCCCGGTCGCTGCTGGCCGATCACCAGGGCGACCAGCAGATCGCGTACCGCGCGGCCGAGTGGGTGGCCCGCAATCAGCAGGCTTTCTGCGACGGGTACGCCGAGACGGCGGGCAGCGATCCGCGCGAGCAGAGCGTGCTGCTGAACGCGTTCCTGGCCGACAAGGTCATCTACGAGACCCTCTACGAAGCCCGCAACCGCCCGACCTGGCTACAGATCCCGCTGTCGGCCGCCGCGCAGTTGGCCGATGGGTGATACCCCAAATCTCCACCAAGTAATCCTCTCGTGGCTGAGAATTACAGAGCGCATGTGAACGCTCACTGCAATACTTTTGGGTATGTCGCCCGAGCCACCACAGTTAGAGGTCCTCGTCCTCGGGCCTCTCGCGGTCAGGCTCGGCGGCAATCGGGTCGCGGTCGACCGCCCGCTGGAGCGTGCGCTGCTGGTCCGGCTCGCGCTGGCCGGCGGCCTGTCCGTACCTGACCACCGGCTGGCGACCGACCTGTGGGGTCACGTCGATCTGGCCCGCCCGACGGAGCGGTTGCGGGTGCTCGCGTCCCGTTTGCGTGGCGCGATCGAGGCCCCCGAGGCGCTGGTCCGGGTCAACGGCGGCTACGCGCTTGCGGCTCGGCTCACTGACCTGACCGCAGCTCGTGTAGCGGCCGAGCAGATGCATGCGGCGGTGCGGTCGGGGGACCACTTCGCCGTACGTACGGCGGCACGCGCCGCGCTGGCGCAGTGGCGGGGGCCGTCGCTGGCCGATCTGCGCACGGTGCCGTACGCCGTGGCGGAAGGCGAGCAACTGGACGCGTGGCGGCTGACGCTGCAGGTGGAGCGGCTGGACGCGGAGCTCGCTCTCGGACACGCCGCCGAGGCTGCGCGCGAGCTGGAGGCTCTGGCGGCCGAGAACCCTTTGCACGAACGGCTCTGGTGCCTGCTGGCCCTGTCGCTCTACCGGACCGGCCGGCAGGCGGATGCACTGACGCGGCTGGCGAAGCTCCGGGGCCGGCTGGCCGACGAGCTGGGCGTGGACCCGGCCCCAGACACCGCTGCAATGGAGCTGCGCCTGCTCCGCCAGGACCCGTCCCTCCTCCCCGAACCCGTCACGCCCCCTCCCCCCGTCACCACCCCTGGCTCCGTCACAACCTCAGCCCCCGCCACGACCCCTGCCTACGTCACCACCTCAGCCCCCGTCACTACCTCATCCCCCGTCACGTCATCGGAGCCAGCACCTGCGCTGCCGGCTCCGATGACCAGCTTCGTCGGCCGTCACCAGGAGCTGGCTTCACTCGTGGAACGGCTCGGCCAGCCCGGCCTGGTCACGCTGACGGGCGGACCGGGCAGCGGGAAGTCCCGGCTCGCGTTCGAGGCGGCGCGGGCCGTGGCGAGTCGCGCCGTACGGCTGGTCGAACTAGCGCCGTTGCAGCGTGAGAGCGCCGTACTGGAAGCGATTGCGGGTGACGACGCCGGCGGTCACGATCCGATCGGTGCAGCCGCGGCGGCGCTGGACGGTTCGGTGCTGGTACTCGACAACGCCGAACACGTGGTCGAGCAGACGGCCGAGATCGTCGCCGCGTTGCTGCAGCGGGCGCCCGGCCTCACGGTCCTGGTCACCTCACAGCGGCCCTTGCAGCTCGCAGCGGAGGAGGTCCGGCCGATGCCGCCCCTGGACGCGCTGGACGCAGCCCGGCTGTTTAGCGAGCGGTCTGCAGCCGACGCGCAGGGTGCCGACCCAGAGCAGGTTGCAGCGATCTGTACGGCGGTTGACCGATACCCGCTCGGCATAGAGCTAGCCGCCGGTCTCACGAGGACTCTGACCGTGCCGCAGCTGGCCAAACGGTTGGCCGACCGCATGCGGTTGCTGGTCGCCGGTGCGCGGGATGCGCAACTGCGGCACACCAGTCTGGTCGCGGCACTCGACTGGAGTCACCAGCTCCTCGGCGACGCGGAGCGCGCCGTACTGCGTCGCATCGCGGTGTTCGCGGGCGGCTTCACCTTGGAGGCTGCAGAACAGGTCGCTGTCGATCCCCACGACGTAGCAGCGGCGCTTACTGAGCTGGCAGACCGGAGTCTGCTGACGGTCGAGGCCGTGAACGGGCGGCGGTTCCGGCTGCTGGAGACCGTGCGCGACTATGCGCTCGGAAAACTCGAGGAGGCCGGTGAAACCGAGCTGGCGCGGGCGGCGCAGCTGGAGTGGGCGGTCGGCTTCGTCGAAGCGGTAGGCCGCGCTGACGACGACTTCGCCTCGGCCGAGTCCGTGGCCGCGGTCTTCGTGGAGTGGCCGAACCTGCTCGACGTACTGGACCGCGCACCCGGGACGGACCGCGCGGTGGTCGGGCTGCGGCTGGCCCTCGCGTTGCACACGCCCTGGCTGATCCGAGGCATGTACGCCGAAGCCGCACGACACCTCGACGCGCTCGCGGACGCACCCGGTGCGACCACGGCCGAGAGGGTGGCTGCGCTGAGCAAGCACGGTTTCGTACTGACGATGCGTAGCCAGTTCGACCAGGCGGCGGAGTCGTTGACCGAGGCCGAGGCGCTCGCCCGGACTCAGGACGACGACACGCTCACGCTGACCGCGCTCTACTACCGCAGCATCGTCGAGATCGAACGCGGTCACCTCAGCGACGCGTTCACCCCGTTGCTCGCCTGTCAGTCCCTCGCGCGGACCTCGCCGCAACACGAACGCAGGCTGTCGGCATGCACCGACGCGCTCGGCACGCTGTACGTCTACACAGGCCAACCGGCCAAGGCGCTCGAGTGCTACGAGACGTGCATCGTTGCGGACCGCGAGTACGGCGACGAGCACGGCCTGTCCCGTGGTCTCAGCAACCTGGCCGGTGCACTGGTCGGCCTGGAGCGGTACGACGACGCGCTCAAGGCAGCCAACGAGTCCGACCACTACGCGCGCCGGCTCGACGACCGACAGATCCTGCCGCTCAACGAGGTGATCCGCGGGCTGGTCGCGATCGCCGGCGGGGATCTCGACGCCGGGGAGAAGTTCCTGCGCGCCGCGGTCGAGTACGCGATCGCGGACGACGGCGGCGTCACGCACGCGTACATCGACCTGGCCGATGTCCTGGTCCTCCAGGACGAACTAGACGAGGCCGCCAACCTCCTGGACGCAGTCTTCGCGGAAACCCCCGCCCACAGCACATCTTGGCTCGCGGCACGCGCGGTCGCCGCGGCCCTCGCACTAGCCCAGGGCAACCGCGACCACGCCACCACCCTGGTCACCGAAACCACCACGGCGTACACCCGAACCGGCTTCGCCTGGCCCCGCTACACCACCCGCCTGGACGCCGTTCGCGCCGCTTTGGCTGGTTGAGTGCGTGTACTTCGGGACTCGTCGGGTACGGGGTGCACTGTGTGGCGTCTTGATCGGGCAGGATGGGACTTATGGGAGAGCGTGAAGCTTTTGAGGAGCCGGTGGTGGCGGTCGAGGAGCCTGTGGTGACAGCGGTTCCGGTCGCGCGGACCGATCTCGAACGATTGGTCGCCGGTACCTTCCACGATCCTCATCAGGTGCTCGGCCCGCATCTCGGCGAGCACGGCGTCACCGTCCGCGCGCTACGCCCGTACGCGAACAGCGTGACGGTGCTGTACGACGACCAGCGGCTCGCGCTCCGGCACGAACACGACGGCATCTGGGTCGGCGTACTCGATATCGACAAGGTCCCGGACTACCGCCTCGAGGTCACCTACACCGACGGTCCCGCGACCGAGGTCGACGACCCGTACCGGTACCTCCCGTCGCTCGGCGAGGTCGACCTGCACCTGATCGGCGAGGGCCGCCACGAGCAGCTGTGGACCGTGCTCGGCGCCCACGTGCGGCGCTACGAGGGCCCGGGCGGCGCCGTGACCGGTACGTCGTTCGCGGTCTGGGCCCCGAACGCGCAGGGCATCCGGCTGACCGCGGACTTCAACTTCTGGGACGGCCGCGCGCATCCGATGCGCTCGCTCGGCGGCTCCGGCGTGTGGGAGCTGTTCGTTCCCGGCGTCGGCCCGGGCACGCGGTACAAGTTCGACATCTGCGGCCGGGACGGTGTCTGGCGGCAGAAGGCCGACCCGATGGCGAACCTGGCCGAGACTCCCCCGGCGAACGCGTCCGTCGTGCACGAGTCGACGTACGAGTGGGACGACGCCGCCTGGCTGGAGCGGCGCGCCGCGGCCGAGGCGTACGCCGAGCCGATGAGCGTGTACGAGGTGCATCTCGGCTCGTGGCGCAAGGGCAAGTCGTACCGCGAGCTGGCCGACGAGCTCGTTGCCTATGTCAACGAGATGGGCTTCACCCATGTCGAGTTCATGCCGGTGATGGAGCACCCGTTCGGCGGCTCGTGGGGCTACCAGGTCACGTCGTACTTCGCTCCGACCTCGCGGTTCGGCGACCCGGACGACTTCCGGTTCCTGGTCGACAGGCTGCACCAGGCCGGGATCGGCGTACTCGTCGACTGGGTGCCCGCACACTTCCCGAAGGACGCCTGGGCGCTGGCCCGGTTCGACGGTACGCCGCTCTACGAGCACCCGGACCCGCGGCGCGGCGAGCAGCCCGACTGGGGCACGCTGGTGTTCGACTTCGGCCGGCCGCAGGTGCGCAACTTCCTGGTCGCGAACGCGCTGTACTGGGCCGAGGAGTTCCACATCGACGGCCTGCGGGTGGACGCGGTCGCCTCGATGCTCTACCTGGACTACTCGCGGCAAGAAGGTCAGTGGATGCCGAACCAGTTCGGCGGCCGCGAGAACCTGGAGGCCGTGTCGTTCCTGCAGGAGATGAACGCGACGCTTTACAAGCGCGTCCCGGGCGTGATCACGGTCGCGGAGGAGTCGACGTCTTGGCCGGGCGTCACCCGCGCGACGCATCTCGGCGGGCTCGGGTTCGGCTTCAAGTGGAACATGGGCTGGATGAACGACTCGCTCCGCTACCTGGAGCACGAGCCGGTGCACCGGCAGTACCACCACCACGAGCTGACGTTCTCGATGATGTACGCGTACTCCGAGAACTTCGTCCTCCCGCTGTCCCACGACGAGGTCGTGCACGGCAAGGGGTCGCTGCTGCGGAAGATGCCCGGCGACCGCTGGCAGCAGCTGGCGAACCTCCGCGCGTACCTGGCGATGATGTGGGCGCACCCGGGCAAGCAGTTGCTGTTCATGGGCTGTGAGTTCGGCCAGGAGTCGGAATGGTCGGAGAAGGGCGAGCTGGACTGGTGGCTGCTGGAGCACAGCGACCACAAGGGTCTGCAGGACCTGGTCCGCGACCTGAACCGGGTCTACAAGGACAACCCGGCGTTCTGGCGGACCGACCACGACGCGGAGAAGTTCAGCTGGATCGACGCCAACGACGCCGGCAACAACGTGTTCTCGTTCGTCCGGTACGGCGAGGAAGGCGAGCCGACCGTGGCGTGTATCGCGAACTTCTCCGCGCTCCCGCACTACGGCTACCGTCTCGGCCTGCCGTACGCCGGCCGCTGGGAGGAAGTCGTCAACACCGACGCCAACGCGTACGGCGGATCCGGCGTGGGCAACTTCGGCGCGGTGGAGGCCAACGGCGTGCCGTGGCACGGCATGGAGTCGAGTGCCGAGCTGTCCGTGCCACCCCTGGCGACGGTGTACCTGCGCTTCACCGGGTAGCGTTCACGGCGTGACCGCCTTACATCCCCTGTCAGATGGCGACCTGACGCTGCACCCTTCGCAGCCGAACGGGCAGGTGGTGACCTTCGACGTCGAGCACGGCGAACCTCTCGGCAAGGTCGAGGTACGCCAGACCACGCCGGGCGTCGGGCTGGTCACGTGGGCGTTGGACGGCGGTCCCGGGGCGGCTCAGCAGGCTCTGCGACTCGTGACCGAGTACGCGTTCGGTGAGCTCGGGTTCGAGCGGTTACAGGTCGAGGTCGACCCCGAGCTGCACTCGTCGGCCCGAGTCGCCATCCGTTCCGGTTTCCGGCGAGAAGGTGTACTGCGGGGCGCCGCGCTGGTGGAGGGCGAGCGCCGGGACGTCGCGATCTACGGGATGCGCGTCGACGACCCCCGTCCGGAAACGGTGACGGGCTGGACCGCGTTGATGGACTCGACGCTGCCGAAGAAGCGGGTGATCGCGCACGTCGTCGTACGCGACACCACCGGACGGGTGCTGCTCTGCCAGGTCAGCTACAAGAAGGACCTGGAACTGCCGGGCGGCGTCGTCGAGCCGGACGAGGACCCGGCGACCGGTGCGGCCCGCGAGATGGAGGAGGAGCTCGGTACGGCGCTCCCGCTGCTCGGCGTACTCGCCATCGACTGGCTGCCGCGGTGGGAGGGCTGGGGCGACGCCGTCGAGATCCTGTACGACGGTGGCGTGCACGACCCCTCGCTCATCGACCGGTTGCAGCCGGACGGGTTCGAGATCCGCGGCATCTCGTGGCATGCGCCGGACAAGCTGGCCGGGCTGGTCTCGCCGCTGAATGCGCGCCGGCTCCCGATGCTCCTGGACGCGCCGGATCAGCTGCACAACCTCAGGAACGGCTCACCCATCACCTCGTGAGCTGGTTGACACACCAGACGTAGTGCCCGTCGCCGGCGTTCTCGTCGTACACGGTGGCGGTGACGATCGCGTACGCCTGCCGGTACAACCGCATCCGCTCCCGATCGTGCCCCAACTCCACAAACCGCTCAGTCAGCAGATCATCCAGCCGCCGCGCATCCGGCGAGTACATGTCGAAAAACCCCGCCGCCAACGAGGCTTCGAATGCGCTGTCCCCCGCCGTAGACAAAAACCCCCAGTCCAAAACCGCAGCCACCCGCCGACCGTCCATCAGCACGTTCGGCGGACAAACATCCCCATGCACAACGCTCAACCCACCCCCGAGCTGAGCGAGGCCGTCCAGCACTTCCTCCAACAAGCCTGAGAAACCGGCGACATCACGCTCCAGGTAACCGGTTGAGACTTCCGCGCGCCGTCGTACCAAGCCCGCCAAACTCTCACCCCAAGAACGCCCCCAGAACGCCTGCCCCACCACCGGCATCTTCCTGCTCGCCGGCCCGGGATGTGTGGTGCGCAGCGCCTCCACCACCGTCACAAACGCATCCAGCGCAACCTCTTCCGGCAGCCCCGCCTCGTGCAGCGGCACGCCGGTCAGCTTGTCCTCGACGCTGACCGCCAGCCCGTCCTCCCCCGCCGTGATCTCGCGGATCCGCGGCGTCCGGAACGGCAACTCGGGCAGCTCGTCGAGGAACGCCTTCAACGGCCGCACGTCCTCCGGCCGGCGATCGAACCAGACCTTCCGCACGGTCCCGTTGCCGAGATCGTAGACGGCCCCTTCCATCCCCTGCCCGATGAGTTCCACCGGGCAGACCCTAGTGGACGAAGCGGATCGTCAACGGATACCGGTAATCGTTCCCACCGGCGGCGGCGACCGTCGCGAGAACGATCACCACCAGCGCCGCGATCGCCCCGATTGCGACCAGCGGTACGACGATCAGCACCCCGAGACCGAACGTGATGAAGATCAGCACGGCCGAGATCGCCGAGTAGATCAGCAGCGAGATCTGGAAGTTCAGCGACTCCACCGCGTGCCGCCGTACGAACTCCGAACGGTCCCGGAACACCAGCCAGACGATCAGCGGGCACAGGAACCCCATCGCGAGCCAGGCCGCGACCAGCACCCCGATGTGCGCGACCAACGCCCACGTGCGCTCCTCCGAGGCCGATAGCGGCGGCCCAGGCGTACTCATACCTCAGTCAAGCACACCGATTCCTTTTCGCGGCGTCCTCGGTCTGTACCGGTGACAGACCTGCAACGAAAGGGACGCACGATGGCGAGCAAGGAGTCGGAGGCGGTACGGCGGCACTGGGCCGCGAATCGGAAGGCTGCCGAGGAGAACCTCCAGGACGGCGATCAGGAGCTGGCCGATCATCGCTGGGCCGAGCTGACGACCGAGCCGGCTGACGTGGACTACCTGGCGGTGCCCGGCCGCCGGGCGCTGTGGATCGTGCCGCACGAGGCGGCGGCGGACCGGGTACTGCTGTGCCTGCACGGCGGCGGTTTCATCGGCGGATCGCAGTACTCGCACCGGAAGCTGTTCGCGCACCTAGCCCGCGCGGCTGGCGCGCGGGCGCTGGTCTTCGACTATCCATTGGCGCCCGATCACACACATCCGGCCCAGGTCGACGACGCGGTCGACACGTACCGCTGGCTGCTCGACCAAGGCATCGCTCCCGAGCACGTCCTGTTCACGGGCGACTCGGCCGGCGGTGGGCTTGCGATCACCACGCAGCTACGCGCCCGCTCGGTCGGCCTGCCGCTGCCCGCAGGCGCGATGCCGTTCTCGCCGTGGGTGGACTTCGAGGCGACGGGTACGTCGTACGACGCGAACCGAGACCGCGACGCGTTCTTCCACCGGGATCTGGTCCGCGGACTCGCCCGGATCTTCCTCGGACCGGAGGGCTCGCCGCGCGACCCGTTCGTGAACCCGCTGTACGGCGACCTGACCGGGCTCGGACCGATCTACGTCCAGGTCGGCGGGGACGAGGTACTGCTGGACGACGCGCAACAACTCGCAACTGCCGCGGAGAAGGCCGGGGTGGAGGTGCAGCTGGACGTGTTCCCGGAGATGCAGCACACGTTCCAGATGGCGGCCGGGCGCGCGCCGGAGGCGGATGATGCGATCCAGCGGATGGGACGCTTTGCTCGGCGGGTGCTGGGGCTGTGACGATCGAGGGAGTGGTGATGAGCGAGTTCGGCCTGACTGAGCCGTTCCGCAAGGAGTTGCTGGCGCACTGCTACCGGATGCTCGCGTCCGTGCACGAGGCCGAGGACGCGGTGCAGGAGACGTACCTGCGGGCGTGGCGGTCGTGGTCGTCGTTCGAGGGCCGCTCGTCGGTGCGGGTCTGGCTGTACCGCATCGCGACCAACGTGTGCCTGACCGCGCTCGAGCAGCGCAGCCGCCGCGCCTTGCCCTCCGGTCTGGGAGCGCCTGCCACTGACCTCACTCCCGGAGTGCCGCCCGACGATCCCACGGTGCGCTTCGTGGAGCCGATCGCCGAGACCCTGGTCGCCTCCGATCCCGCGTCGATCGTCACCGTCCGGGAGAGCCTGCGGCTGGCGTTGATCGCCGCCCTGCAGTACCTGCCGCCGAAGCAGCGCGCCGTACTGATCCTGCGAGAGGTCCTCGCCTTCCCCGCCGCCGAGGTCGCCACGATGCTCGACACCTCGGTCGCGGCCGTGAAGAGCACGCTGCAACGCGCCCGCGCCCGACTGGACGAAACTGCGCCGTCGCAGGGCGAGGTCTCGGCGCCCACCGACCCCGAATCGCTAGCACTGCTAGATGACTACATCGCCGGCTTCGAGAACGCCGACATCGCTGCTCTAGAACGCGCTCTCCGCGCGGACGCCGCGATCGAGATGGTCGGTACGACGACGTGGTTCAACGGTCGCGTGATGTGCCTGCAACTCCTCGCCTCCGCCGTCGGCGCACCGGGTGACTGGCGGATGATCCCGATCATCGCGAACGGCCAGCCCGCAGTGGGGGCCTACTTCAAGGGCGAGCCGTACGGTGTCGCCGTACTCACGCCCACTCCGACCGGCCTAACCCACATCCACGTCTTCAGCGACCCGAGCCTCGTCACGTACTTCGGCCTGCCTACAGTTCCTGCACCGTAAGACGCGCGCGGCGGCTCGTGCTGATGAGAGCCAGCGCCAGTACGACGAGACCCATCGCGAGCGTCGGCCACCAGACAAGGTGCTCGGCGCGGACGAATCGCCGCGGATCGGTCGTCGCGGTGGCTCCGACGATCGATCCGGCGATCGCGACACCGAGCGATATACCGGTTTGCCGGCCGACCGACGCGAGCGAACCGGCCAGACCAGCCATCGACCCGGGCATCCCCGACACGGCCGAGTTCGCGATCGGCGGGTTGATGGTGCCGAGGAAGACGCCGAAGAACAGGAAGACCGCGAGCACCATCGGCAGCGGCGTCGACGCCTGGATCGTGAGCGAGGCGAGCGCTCCGAGCGTCAGCGCCGTACCGGCGACGACGAGTGGCAGACGTGGACCGCGCGAGCCGACGACCCGGCCCGTCAGCGGTGAGAGGACGCAGATGAGGAGACCGACGGGCAGCATGCAGAGGCCGGCGTCCAGGGCGGACAGGTGGCGAACGCTCTGCAGGTAGAGCGTGGTGACGAACAGGAACGCGCCGAACCCGGTGTAGGCGAACAGCGCGATCACCACGGCCGAGCTGAACGGGACGCTGCGGAACAACCTGAGCTCGAGCAACGGCTCCGCGCGGCGGCGTTCGTACGTGATCAGCAGTACGGCGGCAACCGCAGCCGCGACGATCAACGGCGTACTCCACCCGTTCTTCTCGATGATCGCGGACACCACGCTGCCGAGGAGCACGACGACGAGGAGCTGGCCGATCGGGTCGAAGCGGCGGCCGTGTGCGGCGCGCGACTCGGGGACGTACAGGCTGGTGAAGATCACCGCTAGGACGACGATCGGCAGGTTCACCCAGAAGATCGACCGCCAGCCGAGGCCGTCGACGAGCGCGCCGCCGAGGATCGGGCCGAGAACGAGCGACAGGCCGGCCGTCGCACCGAAGATCCCGATCGCGCGGGCCCGCTCGGCGCGGTCCGGGAACACTGTCACCACGATCGCCATCGCGACCGGGTTGAGCATCGTGCCGCCGACGGCCTGGACAGCGCGGGCTGCGATCAGCGCTTCGATGCTGGGGGCGAGGCTGCAGAGGAGCGAGCCGAGGCCGAAGACGGTGAGGCCGAGGCGGAACATGCGCTTGCGCCCGTACCGGTCGGCGGTCGAACCGGCCAGCAGCAGGAAGCTCGCCAGCACCAGGGTGTAGGCGTCGACGGTCCACTGCAGGCCGGCCGTCGAAGCGCCGAGATCGTCCCGGATCGCGGGCAGTGCCATGTTCACGATCGAGATGTCCATCACCGAGATCAGCAGGCTCGCGCAGCAGATCGTGAGGACCAGGTACCTACGTCTACTGGTCAGACCAGTGTCCTCGAGCGTTGGAAGGGTCATACCGGCAACGCTAAGATTTAGAGCGTGCTCGAAGTCAATGAACGCGGGATCAGCATCGCCGAAGCCGCCGAACGCACCGGCGTCAGCGTCCACACGCTGCGGTACTACGAACGCGCCGGCCTGGTCGTCACCACCGTCGACCGCACCGCCGGCGGGCGCCGCCGCTACCGCCAGATCGACCTGGACTGGATCAAGATCTGCACCAGATTCCGCGCCACCGGCATGCCCATCCGCACCATCCGCCGGTACGCCGAACTAGTCATCGCCGGCCGCGGCAACGAGAAGGACCGCCTCGAACTCCTCGAGACGCACCGCGCCGAGATCCTCACCCAACTGGCCGGCCTCACCGAGAGCCTCGAACTCATCGACCACAAGATCGACGTCTACCGAGGCCGCCTGCAAGCAGGCGACGCCGACCAACTCTGGGCCCCCCGCGAGTAACCGCCCCACCCCCACATTGCCCCCACCGACCCACCCCCTCGCTGCCCCCACCGACCCACCCCTCGCTGCCCCACCGACCGGCCCCGACCGAGCCCGACGAGAGCCCCGCACGCGAGGGGACTGATGTGTGGGCGGTCGACGAGTTCCAGGGCGACGTCGGACTCGGTGTGATCCGCAGCTCGACAGGATGTGTCAGGTGGCCGGGTAGTGCACCTGAGCGTGAACGAGTCCGCGCGTACACCGTCTCACCGGTGCACTACCTGTCGAACTTGCACATCACACCGCCACCAGGTCCGTGCCACCACCAACCCGATAACACAACACCCGCACCTCCGGCAGAAGCATCGGATATCCCCTGGCGTTGTGCCTTCTCCCCTCGCATACCAACAGAGAACCCAGGCGGATTCATGCGGTGGTTGCAACACCGGGTGGATTTGCTTGGTCGGATAGTAGTTTGTCGAGGGCTTCGGTAGGGGTGCGCCAGGCCAGGCGT